>JAPKMV010000059.1 GCA_026645635.1 Caldilineaceae bacterium | reverse complement strand
CGAGCATGGACCCCTCACTGTAGTCGCTGGTGCCAGCCCCTGACCGGTCTGCCCACCAGACGCGCCCCTGTTCGTGGAGCGCTTTCAACTCGGCCAGCGGCACGCTAACGCCAGCCTCAACCACATCTTGGGCTGTCCAGAACCAGCCTTTCCATTCCCTGCGGGTAGCGCCGTGTTGGTAGCAGGTCTTCTTGGTTATCCCATAGGCCAGCCGTTGCCCGCGCTGCACCCGTTTGTCATGGTCCGGCGTTTCGACCAGAACAGGCCGCATGTTGTTGGTTCCTGTGCCAATCGCGTAGACGGTCATCGCCGGCGATCCTGGCTGTACTGCCGTTCGAGCGACGTGCGCGCCGCCTGTGAGTTAAAGAGCAGGTCGGCTACCTGCTCAATCAGGTCCATTGAGGACCGCGCGCCGGGCAAGCCGCCTCCTGGCGGGACCAGCCCCGGCGGGCGCTCTTGCACCGGCAGCGGCGTGGACGGTGTACTGGGTGGCGGCGCTGTGGGAAGCGGCGCACTGGCGACCGGCGTGGACGTGGGCGGCGTGTTGTCGGCGGCGGTTGGCGGGAATTGCGGTAAGTCGGCCAGGGCCTTGCGCGCTGACTCAATCCAGTCGTAGAGGTCTTTGGCCAGCCCCACCAGCGAGGGCATGTCCTCGTCTTTCCACTTAACGAACAAGAGGTTCATGGCCGCCGTGTACTTCTCCTGGTCCCGAATCAGCTTCAGCCGGTCGTCCTCGGCTTTCCACATCGCCTCGGTGTATTCCTTCATCTTGGCGTGTTGGGCTTCCCAGGCGGCTTTGTCGTCGATGAGGTCCTTCTGACGGATGTCGTGAACGTCCTTCGCGAGTACCGCTTGTTCTTCCAGTTGGGCAAGATTGGCGCGGATGTTGTCAATCTGCATGTTGGCCTGCGCAATCATGTGCGAGGTCTGCAGGTCGAAAAGCTCTATCTGCTTGCCTTTGAGTTCCTCGTAATGGCCCTTCTTGCGGGCGAAGTCCTCGTCTTCCCATTGCCGCTGCTGCTCAAGCCGTTCTTCTTCCTTGCCGCGCTGGTCCTCGTCCATGCCGTAGCGCACCTGGTCGCGCTCCATGCGCCGACGGATGTCGATCTTGTCGCGACCGGTGGAAAAGCGCATCGCGCGTTGGTAGTCTTCCTGCTTCCACCCATATTCCAGCCCGGCGCGGTCGCGTCCACGGTCGATATCCTCATCCTGCCAGGCGCGCATGATAGGCCGGCGCTCCAGCGTGACGGCCATCTCCTCTTCGGTGTGGCGGAACCCGGTCATCATCATGTCGCGCTGCAAGGCACGCTCGGCAAGTTGCATGCCTAAACTTGCCCCAATGTTGCCGATGCTGCGCGCCATGTCCTCACGCTGATGGCGGAAGCCCATCTGCGTGCCTTTCCAGGAGAGGTCCATCAACGATTGCGAGACACCGAACTTGCGCGCCTGCTCCCCTTCCTCGAAGCCCCACTGCCAGCGCGTGTAGCCCCGGCTGAGGCCGCGGGTGTAGTCCTCGTTGGCAATCATGGCGTCGTAGTTCGCCGGCAGACCGGTGGAAAGGTCCATCGTCGCGCCGACATTGCCGGCAGGAATGCCCCACCCACTTTCGATGTTCTGCGGCGTCAGGATGCCCCTGGCCAGCGATAGGTTGTACTCGTAGGGAGTGGACGGCTGCACCAGACGCATAGCCCTGGAAATCTGGCCGGTCGTGTAGTTGGGCGCAACGCGAGTGCCAAAGGTGTAGCCCATCTGCGTCTGCGCGCCGACGCTCAGCCCCATGCGGTCGTTGTTCCACTGCCCCACAAAGCCCAGGCCGAGGCTAAGCTGCTCCTGCTGGATCGTGGGCAGGGTCAAGTAGCTGTCGGCGAAACGCTGCCCGCGTGGATTGTTGGGTAGCAATCCAACTTCGCCGGCGACACTGAAGCCCAGGTTCTGCATGGAATTGACGTTGACCCCCTCCCGCACCGCCTGCGACACCATCGTGTACATCAACTTGGTGGCGGGATTGTTGGGGTCCTTGAGGTCGTCCAACGTGTTGCCGGTCAGCGCCATGAAGCGACCGGCGTAGCGCGCCACTTCTTCAGGCGTCTGCCCTGCGCCCGCTGCGCCCAGGTAGAACATCAAGTCTTCATGGTCCTTGATGGGCAAGGTGGACAGATTGCCCGACTGCATGGCCTTCACCGCTTTGGCCCGTTCCTGCGCCGCCGAGGGTTCGCGAGGAGCCTGGCCGGTGAGCTTGCCGAGCGTGTTCTGATTGCCCCAGTCCACCAGCCCGCGTACAGACTTCTGCAAACCTGCGGCCCACGGCGTCTTGTCGGCGAGCCAGGGAGCCAGCGCCCGCGACACCGGCGATCCTTCCAGGTACTGGTCGTACAGCGCGGCGTCGCGGTCAGATTCCGGCACCAGCGAGGCCAGCGCGCCCATACCCATGAGCGCGCCCTCGAAGCCCATCGCCACCATTGCTGTTTGCGGCAGCGCCTTGGTGAACAGACCCTTGCCAAGCCAGGCAGCCCCCTTGCCCAGTGCCGTTGCGCCAAACTTGCCCAGGCCATAGTAGCCGATGGCTTCGCCAATGCCCTTGGGTAGATATTTGCCGGCAGCGCCCGCCGCGCCCGCCACCGCCGCCCCTGCCGCTTTCGGTGCGACCTGTTTGCCAAACTTCTCGACGACGAAGCCGCCACCTACCGCCAGGTTGATCGCCGTCGTGACGAGGTTTTCCATCTCCTCCTGGGGCGTTTCGCCCGCTTCTATGGCCTGAAACCCTGCCATCGCCCCAAGCGCACTGCCGGCGGCGCGCATGGTCTTGCCGGTCTTGCTGAGCATGTTGCCGGTGATAAGCGCGCTAGCGACTGCGCCCAGGATACCTTTGGTCATCTCCTTTTTGGTGTGGATGCCCACCTGCTCGTCGACCGAATAGAGCCGGTTCCACGTATCATCTAGCGCCGTTGACCAGCCCTGAAACTTCTCGCCGGTCTGCATCTTCACGTAGTTGCGAATGAAGTCGTTGCCGGTGAGCTTCTGCGTCAGCGTCTGCGCTGAACCAGTCGGGATACCGTATTCGGCGCGACGCATGGTGTCCAACCCCACCTGCCCACCGCGGTACATCTCGATGTCTTCACGGATGCCATCAAAGGCAAAATTATCCACCCGCTGCAGGCCGAACATGCCCCACCCCAACCAGCCCAGGCCCGCAAAGCCGCCCATCTGGTCGGTGAAGACACCCCACGGCGACATATTCTCTTGTTCGCCCATGCCCCCACGTCGCCCACCACCGCCACCGCCACCACGACTGCCCCGCGGCCCTTTGTCGTACTTGTCGCGGAAGTAGTCGCCATACGTTTCCAGATCCATGACGCCTTCCTGGATCTGCGTCATGCGTAAGCGGTTCTGCATGAAGGAAACCTGATGCTGCGCTTCCTTGATTTGCTTCAACCGTTGGTTGGCGTCGGCGTTGAAGCGGTCATGCTCAGCAATGCCCGGCTGCCCCTTGCGACTCAGGGACAGGTTGTATTCCCACGGTTTGGGCGTGGCCCCGTACATATCTTTGAGCGCGGCCTGAGAGCGACGGAGAGCAGTAGACAGACCCTTGAGGTCATGCACGCCACTCTTCATCGCCTCTTCCAGCCGCTGAATCCACGGATTGAGTTCGGCGTAATACTCACCCGATTTGCCCACCTGCTGGATCAGCTGATCAATCGTGGGGACGCCTTCTTTACCCGGCTCTTTCAGCTTATCGACTGAGAACTGGTAGACGCCATCCTTCATGCGCGCCCGCATGGTGTACATAGCGCCGCTGGTCTGCGCCCCACTCATCCAATCCGCCATCGCGCCGTAGGGATGGCCTACGCCTTGGGGCTGCTGTGCGCCGTTTTGCGGGGCGCTTTGTGCGCGTCCTGGTTGTCCTGGTCCTGATGTCCCGTTGTCGTCCGCTGCGCCTGCTGCGCCCGCTGTGGGCGGCTTGGGGGGCTTGGGCGGCTGTCCGTTAGCCGCGCCATTGTTGAGATTGGCGGCAGGGATTTGTGCGTTGAGGCCGGCGGCGGAGGCGAGGATTGGGTCAACACTTGACACAAAAAGATTGGCGGCGGCCAGCACCTGCGGCGCGACGGATGGCGCGCCGATGGCGTCGGGGTCCATCATGGACAGGCCGACAATATCAGCGGCTTTCTCCGAGGGGGTGCTTTCCTTGTCCGGGTCCTGGCGGTACTCGCCATAGGCGTAGACGCGGGCGCGCTCTAATTGCCGGTCCAGCGCTTCGCGCGTCTCCGGGGTGTCGGGCAGGCCGAGGATTGCCGGCACGCTGTCGGGGATGTTCTCGCGCTTGCCATATTTCAGGCGGATGGCGGCATGGCCCAGTTCGTGGAAGCGAACGGCGTCGGCGCGCGGATGCTCGTCGATGCGCTTGCCCAGTTTGATGATAGGCCGGTCGGCGTCGATGGTGGTCGAGGCCCATCCTGCCACGTCCTGGCCTTCCCTGACCCCGATGCCGCCCAGGGCTGCCAGATTGTTGAAGCGGCGGACCTGGCTGCTGTAGCTTTCCGGTTCGGGCGCGTCCACCAGCGCAGCAAGGTTCTCCTGCGCGTCCTGCACGTTGAAGGGCTGCGTCGGCGCTGTGGGGGTGAGTGTGGTGTCAGGGGTAGCATCATCGGCGGGCGGTCCGCGCACCCCGATGTCTGCCGGCAGCATGTCGGCGGGGTCTGTGTTCAGTTGGTCGGCCAGGCTGCGCCGGGTGCGCCCTCCTGCTTGCTTGAGGTTGTAGTCCTCTTCCCCTTCCCTGCGCATGTCGTTGAAGGACATGAATTCTTCTTCGGGGTCTTCGGGGAGTCCCACCGGTCGTTGGTACAGCTTGCCGTAGCCGGCGCTGGTCATCGCCTGGCGCACCGCTTTGGTTTTGCGCATGGCGCTGTTGATGGGGTTCGCTTGCGGTCGGCCTCGTCGCCCACCGATGGACTTGGCGCGGGTCAGGCCGGTCTTGCGGGCCACAAATGAGGCCATGATCTGCGCGCCGACCATGCGGCTCAAGTTCTGCTGCACGGCAGGGTCGTCGCGGTCAATCGGCGGCATTTCGGTGGATTGTACGTGCTGCAGCACAGCGTTTGTCATCGCTGGCGTGATGGCCTTGCCCTCGCGGGCAGCGCTCAGGTAGTCGCCGTAGGATTCACGCGGGCGACGTGGGCGAAAGCCCTTGCGCGTGAGCAATTGTTCCATGGCGGTATCGGCCTGGTCGCGGTTGACGTAGGTGAGCGTGCCATAGCGCCAATCCTCGCCGGTCATCTCCGATTTACCATACGCGTAGCTGGCAACCTGCGCTTCGTTGTAGCGGTAGCTGCCTCCCTTTTGGGTCGCCTGTTCGTACTGGTTCGCCGACACAAATTTCAAATCATGGATGGTCTTGGTAGCCGGGTCCAGTTCGTCCATGCGGCCATAGTAGGCCACGCCTGCGCCGGTCCAGAGCATGGACTGTTCCAAGTTCTTGGGGTTTGCGCCCTGGGCGATTCGCATCTCGCGGTGGAGGTCGTGCCAGATGCTGCCCTCGCCCATTGCTTCGCGGGCGGCAGGGTGAAAGCCGGCTGTCTGTTCGTCGCCGCTGAGCACAAAGCCCTCAATCATCTGTTGGAGGTCGCCTTCGTCGCGCAAGCCCGACGGGGAGAAGACTTCGTTGGAGAGCGTTTCGACGCGCTTGACCGCGCCCCATCCCCCCTTCTGGTAGGCTTCACGCATTTCTCTGGCTTTGGCGGCCAGGTGCTGCTTGTGTTCGTCGTACTGCACTTCCAGATCGTCGGTACGGTCCCAGGGTCGGGCGCCGTAGGCAATCGGCTTGAGGCGTCCTTTGGCTTCCTGGGCGAAGAGGTCATTGCCATAGCGGGCAGCGCTGCGAATCAGGCGCGGGTAGGCTTCCGGTCCCTCGGTTTCCAGGTCCTGGAATGTCTGGTTGCTGGACGCCATGCGCCGGCCTAAGAGCATATTGTAGGCCATGTTGAGTAGCGGGTTCTCGCTGGTCTTCTCGCGCACGTAGCGACCCACTCGCTTGCGCGCTTCATCGACACCAACGGGGATGCCGCCTTCGCGCAGCTTGGCCGGGTCGTTGCGGTTGGTGATCATGCGCGCGTACCACGTCGGCACCTGCTCGATGCCTTCCTGGTGCAGTAGGCCGAGGATGTTCGACTTGGGATAGCTGCCGGTCTGAACAGGTTCTTCGTTATCGACAAGATAGCCTGTGCGCGCCATCTCCATGGCTCGACCGTACAGGCTCAGCGGCGTATTTTCCAGTAAGCCCATCGCCTGATCTGCGTCGTAGCTCTGGTTCTGCGTGCCGCCCATCGCATTGAGCAGGTCCTGCAGGCGCACGTCGCGCCCGGCCTGGTCGTGGATTTTTAAGAGGTTGTAGACGCCTTCGTGCCGTTCGTTGATATCCCCGCTGGCGTCGCGCAGCAATGGTTCCAGCGCTTCCATGTGGACCCCACGGCGGCGGGCGGCGTTGACGAAATCAATCACGCGGTCCACGTGCATGGAGTCGCGCCATTCGCGGTTGAACAGGTGCCGCCAGTGTCCGCCGCGTATCCAGTTGTAGTCGCGCGTCAGCTCGTCGAGATTCTTCTTGCCGCCGAGATCGATGGTCGGCTGCTTGGCGTTCAGGCCGAGGCCGGCGTGCAGATATTCCCAGTCTTCGGGGTTGGTGAGGCCAAGGCCGCTGGTGACGGCAATCAGCCCCTCAATGCCGCTGTCCACAGACCCAACCATGCTCTTGGCGTGCGCCTCGTTGATGGCTGGTCGCATGAGGTCGGTGTTGGAGGCGACGGCGATGGCGTTGACGTTCTTGGCTACACTCTGCGCCAGCAAGTCGCCGCCTGGCGCTTTCGGCACATAGTTCTCGATCCAGTTCTGTCCCTTGGCCTCCGCATCGCCGCCGGCGAATGTTTGCTGATAGGTCTGTTGCCAGCCGCGAATCAGGGCCTGGCGGCGGGCGCTGACCGGCACCTTCTCGGTGACAGTTTCGGTGGTGGTGACGGGGCGATGTTTGGTGACGGTGCGCTTGACGGTCGTCGATGGCCCTTGGGTGGGCGGCGTCTGTGTTTGACGCGGGTCTACTTCGTCCAGGAGTTCAGGCCAGCCGTAATCCATCAGGCTTTCTAAATGGCCGGCGATGCCTGGGTGATTCTGGCGAAACTCTTCGGGATTGCGCAGATAGGCACCCAACACGTCGGCGGCTTGCTCGATGCGTGCCGAATTTTTGAGATGTTCCGGATGATCTGGCCAGTAGTCCTCGCGCACTTGGCGAACGTCGTCTTGCAAGTCCGGATCGCCTGGCAGGATGGCAAAGCCTTCGATATCACCGGTATCCTGCAAAATCTTCTTGAGGACAGCCTGTTCCATGCCGTGGCCCAGTTCGTGGAACAAGACCCGTTCAGCGAAGTCAGGCGCAACCCCGGCGACGTTGCCGTTGACGGACGCTGCGTCCGCTGCTTCCTGATTCATGGCGATGGTGTCGCCTTGGGTGACATCCAGGCCCGCAGCGGTCGCCCATCGGCCAAGGTGTGTGTCGCCACGCGGCGCGTAGACGCCCATGGGCGGCTGTTTGCCAGATGCGGTTAGCGTTTGGCTGCCAGGTGCGTTGGGGTCGAACGTGCCTACCGAAATGCCGGCAAGTTTGGCAAGACGATGGAAGCGCTCCATCTGCGCTTCTTTGGTAATTGCGCCGGGTATGTCTGGTCCTGGTACAACTTCGTCAACTTCCTCGGTGTAGTCCTCGTAGGTTGTCTTGGCAACCTGGCGCGTGATTTCCCGTTCGGTGACGGTATCCTTGTCGGCGGTGGGAATCGCCGCCATCAGTTCGTCTACCTTCTCTTTGGGCAGGTTGGAGGAAATGAGCGCGGCGCGCAAGGTCGCTTCCTCTGACGCCGGCGAGACTCCCATCTTGCTCGATACCAGAGCTACCAGTTGGATGTCGCCGTCGTAGTCGGCCTGGCGCAGCGCCGCAGCGGAACCGGCAGGGTTGATTGACAGATTGCGCGGGGTAAACCGAGGGTCCAGGTCCAGTCCCATTGCATATTTCTGGTTGGCTTCCTCCAGGGTGAGGGCCTGCATGGGCAGGGTCTGGTTCATCGTTATCGACGGCTGGCGCGAGGCAATCGCCGAAAGCTGGTCGAAGGTTTCATCGCCTTCGGTGAGATAGCGCTTCTGCTCGCGACCGGTGTAGCCGCTGGCCATAGTGTTGGGTGGCAGCGCCAGGTTGCCCGCCATGTTGTGGGTGTAAGCGTGCTCCAGCGGTCCCCCCCACAGCGCTTTGCGAATAGCTGGCTGCACCGCCATCTCGCGAATGCTCTGCTCGAAGCGCTTCTCGTAGTAGAGGAAGGTAGAGCGGTCCTGGTTTTCCAGGTTGCGAATCGTGTTCACCTGGTCCGAGAAGATACGGGCGTCGTTGTGGCCCTCGATGCCGAAATTGCCCACGTGCAAAAGCGCGTCGGGATTGAGCAGCCGTTGACGTAGTTGGCCCTTCTGAATCGCCAGGTCCTGCACCACGCCGGTTGTGGGGTTCGTTGCCCACTCTTTCAAGGCCTGGGCGTAGTGGAGGTCGGCGGCGCGCTCGGGCTTGACGCCGGTGGCCTTCTCTTCCAGGATGCGGGCGTCTTCCTCGATGGGCGGCGCGCTGCGCAGGATGCGTCCGCGCCCGCTCGTTACATCTTCATCGGAGATAGGCACATTCAGCGCCGCCTCGACGATGGACTGAGCGGTGCGCTGGTGCGGTTCCCCCAACTGGCGAATCGCTTCAAACAAGGGCTTGTCGCGCAGGTACAGCCGGTTGAGGTCGGAGAAGTTCATCTTCCCGGGCCGGTCGCTTACCGGGATAGAGGTGAGAAACTTGTAGGGCAAGGGCGCGTACATCGCCGTCATGGGCGGCGAGGTAATCAGATAGCCCTCAGTCGGTTCTTCGGGCAGATTGCCCTTCTCGTCGGCCATCTGGTAATGGATTTCATCCACCTGATAGCCAGGGACGTTGCCCCCTTCCATGAAGGGCGCAGCGGTGTGGTAGTCGGCAATCGTCTGTACGACGAAATTGGGATGTAGAAACTTTTCGTCGGCCAGCTTCTGCGCAAGCTGCGGGTTCTTGCCCTCGATGGGGTCCAACACGATTTCCCGAACCGCTGTAATCCACTTCTGCCAGGTATCCTCACCGTAGCGGTAGGCCCCTTCCTGGTCTGGTTCCAGACCGCGTGCTTTGAGTTCCTCGCGCAAGGTGGGCGAGTGCGGGGCCATGTTCGCCATCGCCGCCATGTAGACGGTGGCCATCTTGATAGGCTCGTCCCCTGGGAAAATGGCCCCTACCGACTGCATGAGCGCTTCTTGTTCGGGGTTGGGTGAGTAGCCCATGACGCTGTGAATGGCAGAGGTGGCCTTCTGGCCGATGCTGCCTTGCACCTTGGATGTGTGGCGCGGGTGGTTCCAGAAGCGGTAATCCCACTCGATTTGGGGGTCGTAGGTGGTCCCCCGCTTCTTGCCGCCGCCGATGACCATACTGTGCGGCGCAAGCAGCTTGTTGGCTTCCTGTACCGCCAGCCCGTACTCTTCGGGCGTAGCGCTTTCCGGGTCCAACAGCGCGAACATGTGCTCATTGAGGGCCAGGTGGATGGGCTTGTCGTCCGCGGTGCGCAGCCGGTAACTCTGGCGCATGAGCAGGTGACCGGTTTCGCTGGTGCGCGGCAAATTCACGCGTACCGCATCGACGGTGGTGTACTGGGCATCGGGGTGTTCCACACCAAAGGACTTGCCAGCGCGTTCATAAAGTCGCATCCAGGGCGATTGGTGCATCTGCCCCAGTTCATACGCGCCGGGCAGCTTGAGGTCAGCCAGGTCGTCGAACGAGATGGTTTCGCTGCCCTTTTTGTTCTGGCCGAGGATGAGTCGGTCGGCTACTTCACGGTTCAAGCGCATCTGCGCCTGGGGTTCGGGCATATGCGGCACGATGAGCGTGCCGATCACAGCCTCGCGGTCGATTTGGCCGGATTGCGGGCGGAGTTTGCTGCGCCGAACGATGTCTGGTGTGTTCTTCGGATCTCGATGGTGCGCGATGTCGGTCATGGCGTTGAAGCGCACTTCGGTCGAGTTCATCTCAATTTTGGCGCGGGCCATGCCCTTGGCCACATTGGGGACGACGAACTTGCCGTTTGGCAGGGTGACGTAGCCCAACGTTTCGGGAAAGACTTCTTGGGCGTCCATGGCCATCATGCCGCGTCTGCCCCAAATGTCTTCCATGTCGCCTGAATCGGTGCCACGCAAGTTCGCTGGCAACGCCACCAGGTCTTCATCCTGCTCGAAGTAGTAGATGGGTTCGACTTCCCCTTGCCCGTAGACCATCTGCAAGGATTTGGGCGAAATTTGGCGCAATGACTTCATGCGCGCTACATAGGCGCGACTGAGCGCGCCTCCGTAGTGGCGCAAAGTCTGCTCGGAGAGTTGGGGCAGGTTGACGCCGGCTTCCAGCGCTTTGGGCAGGTTCGGTGCGTCGGCCAGGGTTTTCGCCATCGCCTGATAGGGGGTCTGTCCCGTGATAGGAACGACCGATTTTCCCTGAATCACTGGCCGGTTGAAAACGGGGTCCAGCGTCACAACATGGTGCTCGCCGTCGATCACCAGGTCATGGTGAAAGAAGGTGCGCCGGTTCATCTGCATCTGCCGGTTGGGGCCAAGCGCTTCCTGGAGCGCGGTGGTCCACTCGGTCAGCATGGTTTCAGGATGGGCGTAGAGATGCTCGACGCCGGTGAACTTCTCCGGGGCCAAGCGCTTCTTGGGGTCGTTGACAAGGTTGCCGGCAGCGATGTCGGCGGGGCTGGCAATGTTGCTCTTGTTTCCTTCAATGCGGCGGACGGTCGGCGCGCCCAGCGCCTCTTCCTCGCTCACTGACACATGGCCCACGGTCGGTTTGCCCCGTGGTTTCTTCTCGGTGGAC
>JAPKMV010000599.1 GCA_026645635.1 Caldilineaceae bacterium | reverse complement strand
TGTGGCCGGCGGCTACTACGCGATGGGCGCCTTTCGCACCGCCGGCGCCTGCATCGACTGGTTCCGCAGTCTCTATGGCGCCGATGTGGATTACGCCACATTGATCGCCGAAGCCGCCGCAGTCCCGCCGGGCAGCCTGGGCGTCAGTTTTCTGCCCCATCTGCGCCTGCCCCACTCACCGTCCAACGACCCTGTTTCTCGTGGCGGCTTCGTGGGGATCAGCGCTGACGTGACCCGCGGCTGTCTCTTCCGCGCGCTGCTGGAGGGGCTGGCCTACGAAACGCGCCACGTCATGGCGCCGCTGCTCCAGCGGGCGAACATGGAGCACCCGGAGCGCATCCTGGTGACCGGCGGCGTCACCCGCAACCGGCTGCTGATGGCGATGACTGCGGCGGTGTTCGACCAGCCGCTCACCCTGCTGCAGGTGGCAGAGGGCACCGCCCTGGGCGCGGCGCTCTTGGGCGGCGTGGCCGCGGGCGTCTATCCTGACATCGCGGCGGGCGCGGCAGCCATGCGTTTCGACGAAACCGTCGTCCAGCCCGATCCGCAGTTGAGCGCGTTCTACCAGCGCGGCTATGCCACGGTCTATCGCCAGCTTTACGACTGGCTGCGCCCGCTCAACCACGCCACGTTCGATCTGCTGCAAGGAGGCAGCGCTGCCTGATGGCTGAACCACAGATTGTCGTTGCCGGCCACATCTGCGTCGATATCATTCCCGCTTTTGGCGAGACCTACGTGCCGCTGGAGGCCCTCCTGCGCCCTGGCCGGCTGACCAACGTCGGGCCGGCGCTGCTCTCCACCGGCGGCGCGGTCTCCAACACCGGGCTGGCGTTGCATCGCCTGGGTGTGCCGGTGCAACTCATGGGCAAGATCGGCGACGACCTCTTTGGCCGCGCCATCCAGGATGTGCTGCGCCGCCACGATCCTGCGCTGGCCGACGGCATGATCGTCGGCGCGGACCCGTCTTCCTACACGCTGGTGATCAACCCGCCGGGCATCGACCGCATCTTTCTCCACTGCCCCGGCGCCAACGACACCTTCGGTGCGGCGGACGTGCCGCTGGACCAGGTGCGCCGCGCCCGTATCTTCCACTTCGGCTACCCGCCGCTCATGCGCCGCATGTACCTGGATGGCGGCGCCGAGGTCGTCAAACTGCTGGCGCCGATCAAGGCGCTGGGCGTCACCACTTCCCTGGACATGGCGCAGCCCGACCCCGACGCCGAGCCGGGGCGGGTGGACTGGCTCCAACTACTCCAGAATGTGCTGCCCGCGGTGGACATCTTTACGCCGAGCCTGACCGAGATGCTCTACATGCTCGACCGGCCCCGTTTCGATGCACTGCACGCAGACCGCCAACATGCCATCGCCAGCGGCGTGCTGCGCGCCATTTCTGACCAGCTCCTGGCGATGGGCGCAGCTGTCGTTGCGCTCAAACTGGGCGACCAGGGCCTCTACCTGCGCACCACGGACGATCCGCAGCGCCTGGCCGCGTGCGGCACGCTTGCGCTCGATCCGCAGCTCTGGCGCGGGCGCGAACTGCTGACGCCTTGTTTCCGCGCCAACGTGGCTGGCACGACCGGCGCGGGCGACTGCACCACCGCCGGCCTCTTGACCGCGCTGCTCCACGGTCTCTCCCCGGTGCAGACGCTGATCATGGGGGTGGGCGTAGGCGGCTGCAGTGTGGAAAGCCCCGATGCCGCCAGCGGTGTGCCGCCCTGGGACGCGGTCCGTGAGCGGATTGCCGCCGGCTGGCCGCGCCACCCGTTGACCGTGCGGCTGGACGGATGGCGCAGCCTTGACGGCGCGGTCTGGTGCGGGCCGGACGACCCGGGGAACTGAGTGATGGCGGAGCCGCTGCTGCTGGCAATCGATCTCGGCACATCCTCGGTCAAGGCGCTCGTCGCCACCGCTGCGGGCGTGGTCGTCGGGCGCGGTGCGACCGAGTATCCGATCTTGCAGCCCGCGCCCGGCTATGCGGAACAAGACCCGGCTGCCTGGTGGCTGGCGACGATGGCCGCGGTGCGCGGTGCGTTGGCAGATTGTGACGCCAGCGCCGTCGCCGCCATCGGCCTTTCCGGGCAGATGCACGGCGCTGTTTTGCTCGACGCCGCGGGCAATCTGCTGGCGCCCGCAGTGATCTGGCCGGACCAGCGCAGCGCACGCCAGGTAGCTGCGATCACCGCGGAGATTGGCGCGGCGCGGCTCTATGCCATTGCCGGCAGCCCGCTGGCCACCGGCTTTTTGGCGGCGACTGTGCGCTGGTTTCAAGAGGAGCGTCCGGCGCTCTGGCGGCAGGTGGCCCAGGTGCTGCTGCCCAAAGACTATCTGCGCTGGCGGCTCATCGGCGCCTATGCCACCGACCCCAGCGACGGCGCCGGCAGCCTGCTCCTCGACGAGACGCGCCGCGACTGGTCGGATGACCTGCTGGCCTGTGCCGGGATCGACCGCCGCCTGCTGCCGCCGGTGCAGCTCTCCGCTGCGGTGGCAGGCGTCCTGACCGCTGCGGCCGCGGCTGACCTGGGGCTGGCGCCGGGCGTGCCCGTAGTCACTGGCGCGGCGGACACCGCGTGCGGTCTGCTGGGCGTGGGCGCGGTGGATCGCAGTCGGCTGCTCTTGAGCATCAGCACGGGGGGACAGGTGGTGCTCCCCACTGCGCGGATGGCGGCGGACCCCCACGGGCGCATCCACACCTTTTGCAGCGCGCTGGCCGGCGACCGTCCGGGCGAAGCCGCCTGGTACCACATGGGCGCGACGCTGAGCGCGGGCATGGCCCTGCGCTGGCTGCGCGACAACATCCTGGGGTGGACGCAGCCTGACGCGTACGCGGCAATGACCGCGCTGGCAGCCCAGGCCGAGCCGGGCTGCCAGGGTCTGCTCTTCCTGCCCTATCTGGTGGGCGAGCGCACGCCGCACATGGACGCGACAGCCCGGGGCGCATTCTGGGGACTCACGCTGCGCCACGGCCAGGCGGAACTGGTGCGCACGGTGTTGGAGGGCGTCACCTACGCCTGCTACGATGCGTTCGAGGTGCTGGAATCCCTGGGCGGCGCGCCAGACGAGGTGATCCTGGCCGGGGGCGGTGCGCGCAGCGTGCTCTGGCAGCAGATCGTGGCGGACGTGTTTGGCCGGCCTGTGCGTCCGCTGCAGACAAGTGAACAGTCGGCGCTGGGCGCGCTGCTGCTGGCTGGCGCAGGCATCGGCCTGTTCGACCTGGCCGCGACCGCGCAGGACTGGGCGAGCTACGGCGCAGTCGTGTTGCCCGATCCTACACGGCATGAATTGTACTGCGAA
>JAPKMV010000598.1 GCA_026645635.1 Caldilineaceae bacterium | reverse complement strand
AAGATTGCGATCTTCAATATGCTGGGCGACACCGAGGTGGTGGAGACGGCCGCCACGCTGCTGGCGGCGCGGGCGCCGGCCAGCGCCCAGGTGATCGTGGCGCCGGAAGTCAAGGCGGTGCCGCTGGCCCACGCGCTCTCGGCGCGCACCGGGCTGCCCTACGCCGTCGTGCGCAAGGTGCGCAAACCGTACATGGCGGACACCATCACAGCCGAGGTTGTAAGCATCACCACCGGCGTCCCCCAACAGCTCCACCTGGACGGCAAAGACCTGGCGCTGGTGCAGGGGAAGCCTGTCCTGCTGCTCGACGATGTCATCAGCACCGGCAACACGCTGCGCGGCATGCGCCAACTGATGCAGCGCGCCGAGGCCACCATCGTCGGCGAAATGGCCGTCTTTACCGAGGGCAAGCCGGGCGACTGGCCTGAAATCATCGCCCTGGGCAACCTGCCTGTATTCACCGATTGAAGAACTGAGTTACTCACCGATATGTCCATCATTTTGACGCAAGTCGCACGCCTTGCCGCACGGTTCGACGAACTGACCAACCAGATGGCCGACCCCGAGGTGGCCGCCGATTTCAGCCGCCTCAACGAATTGGATCGAGAGCGCAACGAAATCGAGGAGATCGCGCAGACCTATCGGCGCCATCAGGAAGCAGCGCGCCAGTTGGAGGACAACCAGTTGCTCCTGGCCGACGGCGACGACGAGATTCGCCTGCTGGCCGAACTGGAGATCGAGCAACTGGAAGCCGAAATGGCCGCGCTGGAAAACGCCATGCGCGTGATGCTGCTGCCCAAAGACCCCAAGGACGACCGGCACGTGATCGTCGAGGTGCGCGCGGGCACGGGCGGGGAGGAAGCGGGCCTCTTTGCCGCCGAACTCTACCGCATGTACGTGCGCTGGGCCGAGGCGCACAGCTACAAGACCGAGATCCTCAGCCTGAGCGAAACCGGGTTGGGTGGTCTCAAGGAAGTGGTCTTCGCCGTCAAGGGCAAGGGCGCCTACAGCAAGCTCAAGTACGAGTCGGGCGTGCACCGCGTGCAGCGCGTACCCGTCACCGAGAGCCAGGGGCGCATCCACACCAGCGCCGCCACCGTGGCCGTGCTGCCCGAAGCCGACGAGATCGACGTGCAGATCGAGGACAAGGATATCCGCATCGACATCTTTCGCAGCAGCGGGCCAGGCGGACAGAGCGTCAACACCACCGACTCTGCGGTGCGCCTGACCCACCTGCCCACCGGCATCGTCATTTCCTGCCAGGACGAAAAAAGCCAGTTGCAGAACAAGCTCAAGGCGATGCGCATTCTCCGTTCGCGCCTGCTGGAGATGGAAGAACTGAAGCGCCAGCAGGAGCAGGGCGCAGCCCGGCGCAGCCAAATCGGCTCCGGCGACCGCAGCGAGAAGATCCGCACCTACAACTTCCCCCAGAGCCGGGTCACCGACCACCGCATCAACAAGACCGTGCACCAACTCGACACAGTGATGAACGGCGACCTGGACGATTTCATCGAAGAACTGGCCGCCTTCGACCAGGCTGAGCGGTTGCAGGCAATGAGCGACGAAACCGCTGCGTAGGCGGAGGTGAGGGTGGCCATGATGCCCAACGACCGCACAATCGTCTGGCGGCTGTCTCCGCAAACGAACGTGGGCCGCGCCATCAACACGGGCGCACAGCGCCTGGAAGAGGCGGGCATCGATACAGCCCGGCTGGACGCGCAGGTGATTCTGGCCCACGCCCTGGGCGTCGATCGGAGCTGGCTCTTCGCCCACTTCGAACACGTCTTGACCGCTGCCCAGGCCGACGATTTCACCGAACTCATCGCCCGCCGCATCGCCTATGAGCCCGTCGCCTACCTGGTGGGGCGCAAAGAATTCTACGGCATCGAACTGCTGGTGGATCGCCGCGTGCTCATCCCGCGCCCCGAGACCGAAATGTTGGTCGATGCCGTGCTCGACGTGGCGGCGATCAAGGCGCCGCAGCCGCTGGTGGTCGCCGATGTCGGCACAGGCAGCGGTGCGATCGCGTTGGCCGTGGCGCTCAACACGCCGGGCGCACACGTCTACGCCATCGACGCGAGCATGGATGCGCTGGCTGTGGCTGGCCTCAACACCGCACGCCACGACCTGCACGGCCAGGTGACGCTGCTTCACGGCGACCTGCTGGCGCCGCTTCCCGCACCGGTGGATGTGATTGTTGCCAACCTGCCCTATGTCACCAGCGAAGATTATCACCATCTCGACCAGGATGTGCGCGCCTACGAGCCGCGGCAGGCGTTGGAGGCCGGCGCACAGGGGCTGGATCTGATCACCCGGCTGCTGGCGCAGATTCCCAACCATCTTCACGCCGGCGGCGCCGTGGTTCTGGAGATCGGCTACAACCAGGGGCGGGCGATCCTGGCATTGATCGAGCGGATGCTGCCAGGCGTCCGCGAGGTGGAATTGAGCCAGGACTATCAAGGCCACGACCGGATGGTTACGTTTGCGCTCTAGTTGACCGTCAACCGTAATTGCGTAGCAAACTATCCCGGATTCTGCCAGAATCCGGGATAGTTGGGCTATTCTTTCCACTGCAAAATCTGCGCGATTTGCCGGGGGTGTGGTATACACAACGCATGACGATATCCAGCCGTGACACGATTTCCACGCCCCACCTGCCGATGATCGACGAGCAGGAAGTGAATATGTTGGTGCGCTGCTACGGGCAGCCGTTGCGCCGCGCCTACACCCTGGAAGCCGACGATTATATGCGGTTTTACCGCTGGCGCCGCGAGCCGGACCGCCGCGCCGAGGTCGTCTTCGCCATCCTGCGTCCGGATAATCTGATCTGGCTGCACACCAAGCCGCACTATCCCGCCCACATTTTCCGGCTGTTGTCGGGTGGCATCGGCCTCGACGAGGCGGTGGGTGATGCGCTCTGGCGCGAAGTGGCGGAGGAAACTGGGCTGCCCTGCGTGATCGAGGCATTTCTGGGGCTGCTGACTTACCAGTTTCGCTATCAAGGCGAAACCGCCGATTTTGCCAGCTACATCTTTGCCCTGCGCACCGACTTCACCGAACCGGTGTGCGAACGCGATGATGAGGTCTCCGGTTTCCGCGCCGTGCTGCCCGGTCAGTTGCTCGATGTGAGCAACGAGCTGCGCAACATGCTGGGCGACCGCCGCTGCTGGGGGCAATGGCGCGCGCTCGCCGTCGATCTCGTGTATGAGCAACTGACCGCAGGGGGGCGTGGCGCATAACGGACAACCGTCATCTAAAGTCATGGACGATAGAAAAGAGGAGTTTTGCGAAC
>JAPKMV010000597.1 GCA_026645635.1 Caldilineaceae bacterium | reverse complement strand
GCTGCGTGCAGTTGCAGACCGCACCTACGAGAGAGCGAAGGCCGCGGCCTTCGACTTACCACTCACACCCCGTTCGCCCGGGCAGCGCCGGCCTCTGGCATGAAGGCGAGACCCGTGATAAGATGCGCCCGACAAGGCGAACGGATTGAATGCGCTCACGCAAAGGCGCAAAGGCGCCAGGAGAAAAACCCTTGGCGACTTTGCGTCTTTGCGTGACATAAGGCAATTCCCGATGAAGTCCATTGAATGCGCTCACGCAGCGCAGCAAGCGATCACTCATCCATCCCACCAAGGAGCAACCACGTGCGCTGGATCGCCAGCCCCGAAAAAGACGCCACCACCGCCACGCTGGAAAAGCGCCTGTGGGACGCCGCCGACCAGTTCCGCGCCAACTCCGGGCTGAAGGCGCAGGAGTATTCCGGTCCCATCCTCGGGCTGATCTTCCTGCGCTTTGCCGAGGTGCGCTTTGCCGCCCAGCGCGCCAGGCTGGCGACCGCCGCGGCCAGCGCGCGCCGCGGCAGCCGGGTCGATGAACCCACGGCCTATCACGCCGCCGGGGTGCTCTACCTGGCGCCCGAGGCGCGCTTCGACCACCTGCTGACCCTGCCCGAAGCCGCCGACATCGGCGCCAGCGTCAACGCCGCGATGCGCGCCATCGAGCAGCACAACCCGCAGCTTGCCGGCGTGCTGCCCAAGACCTACAATCTCTTCACCGCCACGCTGCTCAAGGAACTGCTCAAAAAGGTCTCGGAGATTCCCGCCAGCGTGGACTTCGACGCCTTTGGGCGCATCTACGAATATTTCCTCGGCGAGTTCGCGCGCAGCGAGGGACAGAAGGGCGGCGAATTCTACACACCCGCCAGCATCGTCAAGCTGCTCACCGAAGTCATCGAACCCTTTCACGGGCGCATCCTCGACCCGGCGTGCGGCTCCGGCGGCATGTTCGTGCAGTCGGCGCGCTTTGTCGCCGAGCACCAGCGCAACCCGGCCGCCGAACTCGCCATCTGCGGCGTGGAGAAGACCGACGAGACCGGGCGCCTCTGCCGCCTCAACCTGGCGGTGCACGGGCTGGAGGGCGACATCCGTCACGGCGGCAACGTCAACAGCTACTACGACGACCCGCACAATGCCACGGGTCAGTTCGACTTTGTGCTCGCCAACCCGCCCTTCAACGTCAACGCCGTGGACAAGGAGCGGCTCAAGGAGATGGTGGGGCCGGGGCGGCGCTTCCCCTTTGGCCTGCCCCGCACCGACAACGCCAACTATCTGTGGATTCAGCTTTTCTACGCCAGCCTCAACGCGCGCGGGCGCGCCGGCTTTGTGATGGCGAATTCGGCGGCCGATGCGCGCGCTTCCGAGCAGGAGCTGCGCCAGCAGTTGATCGCCAGCGGCGCGGTGGAGGCGATGGTTGCGGTCGGCCCCAACTTCTTCTACACGGTGACGCTGCCCTGCACGCTCTGGTTTCTGGACAAGGGCAAGGCCGGCACGCCGCGCGGCGACCGCGTGCTCTTCATCGACGCCCGCCACATCTACCGGCAGATTGACCGCGCCCACCGCGAGTGGACGCCGGCGCAGATCGGCTTTCTCGCCAACCTGGTGCGCCTCCACCGCGGCGACGCGCTCGACTTCACCCTCGGCGGCGATGAGGCGGCGGCAAAGATTCGGGAGGTCTTCGGCGCGGCGCCCGTCTACGCTGACATACCCGGTCTGTGCAAGGCCGCCACCCTGAGCGAAGTCGAAGGGCAGGGCTGGTCGCTCAACCCTGGGCGCTACGTGGGCGTGGCGCCGGGCGAGACCGTGAGCGACGAGGACTTCAAGGCGCAGTTGGAGGCGCTGAACGAGGAACTGGAAACCCTGAACGCCCAGGCGCGCGAGTTGGAAGCGACCATCGCCGCAAATGTGGCGGAGATACTGGAGGCGTGAGGATGGTCGAGTTCCGCAAAGTTCGTATCAATGACTTGGGGCGCGTTATAACAGGAAAGACGCCCCCTAGCGCCAACCCTAAACTATTTGGAGTGGCTTATCCGTTTCTGACGCCAACCGACATTGATGGTGCTGCGCGCTACATCGAACCAGAGCGTTTCCTATCGCAGGCTGGGTGCGAATACCAGCAAAGACTGATGCTGCCTCCGCACTCCGTCTGCGTTGTCTGCATTGGTGCGACTATTGGAAAGGTGTGCATGACAAGCCGCCCTTCGTTCACCAACCAGCAAATCAACTCGGTCGTCGTCAACGAGGACGAATATGATCCGTTCTTTGTCTATCATCTACTGACAACGCTCCGCGACAAGTTGAAAGCGAACGCAGGCGGTGCGGCGACCCCTATCATCAACAAGTCGGCATTTTCGGAAATCGAGGTTAGTGTTCCTCCGCTTCCTGCCCAACGCCGCATCGCCGGCATCCTGTCGGCCTACGACGATCTGATCGAGAACAGCCAGCGGCGCATCCGCGTTCTGGAGACGATGGCGCGCACTCTCTACCGCGAGTGGTTCGTTCACTTCCGTTTTCCAGGGCACGAAGATCATCCGCGCGTGGTGTCGGCGGTGGGGGAGATTCCGGCGGGGTGGGAGGTGAGGAGGTTGGGGGACATTGCCGAAAACATGCGCCGCAACGTTCCGAAAGGTGAACTTGACCAACCGCAGCCTTACGTTGGTCTCGAACACATCCCACGTCGTTCGCTTGCGCTCGATGATTGGGAAATGACTACCGAACTCGGTTCAAACAAACTGGAATTCAGAAAGGGCGAAGTTCTTTTCGGCAAAATCCGGCCTTACTTCCACAAAGTCAGCATTGCGCCATTTGATGGCTTATGTTCGGCTGACACCATCGTCATCCGTTCCCGCCGCCCGGAGCATTACGCCATCGTCGTTGCTTGTGTTTCCAGTGATGCGTTTGTCGCTGAAGCCAGCGCCACTGCCAACGGAGCGAAGATGCCGCGTGCGAATTGGGATGTTTTGGAAAAATTCCAGGTTGTGATTCCCACAAGCGGAGTAGCCAAAAAGTTTTCGGCGCTGTTCACTGACATCATCGCCCAGCAACAGACGCTCATTTTCCAAATCCAAACCCTGCGCCGGACGCGCGACCTGCTGCTGCCGCGCCTGCTGGCGGGGCAGGTGGAACTCGCGGAGGTCGCGTGATTTATGCGCACACGAATGCACCGAATGAATTCGGCGCCTGATAGGAGAAGCTGCGCTAAAGCGCACTGGGTGTCCACGCCAACCGGCTTCAGCCGGGTTTCTCCTATCAGACGCCGGTCTTCAACCGGCGGGGGAGTTGGGCGTCCACGCCAACCGGCGG
>JAPKMV010000596.1 GCA_026645635.1 Caldilineaceae bacterium | reverse complement strand
CGGCAATCCTTACGTGAAGACGTGGAAGTACAACGCCCTGGTGCACGAAAACACGCCCTTCACATCCTTCAAGCTCTTCTACGGCTGGGACGACCCGCTGATGACGCCCGCCCAGGCCCTCGGCATCGACGGTACCGAGCACACGGATTTCATTGAGATCACGCCGAATATGGTGCAGTACCAGTAGGGGCGAGGGGCGAGGGGCGAGGGGCGAGGGGCGAATCACCCCCTCACCCACTCATCACCTTGAACAACGGTCCGCCCACCATCTGCCCGCCGTCCACGACAAGGGTCGCGCCGGTGGTGAAGCTTGATGCCGCGGAGGCCAGGAAGAGCACCGTGCCGGCGATCTCCTCCGGCGCGGCCATGCGCTGTTGGGGAATGGCGGCCAGGGTGGCGTCGTTGATCGCCGGGTTGCTCCAAATTGCGGCGCTGAACTTCGTCTTGACGAAGCCGGGCGCCACGGCGTTGACCTGGATGTTCTGCGCCGCCAGTTCGGCCGCCAGCACCTCGGTGAGCATGATCACCGCCGCTTTGGTGACGCAGTAGACGCCCATCCCCGGCTGCGGCGCCAGGCCCGCCACCGAGGCCAGGTTGATGATCTTGCCGCCGCCCTGCGCGGCCATGTACGGTGCGCATGCCTGGGCCATGCGGAAGTAGCCTTTGACATTCACGTCCAGCGTCTTGTCCCACAGGCTTTCGTCTGCGGTGAGGATCGGCCCAAAATGGGGATTCGTGGCCGCGTTGTTGACCAGGATGTCCACGCCGCCGAAGGCGTCCGCCGTCTGGGCGACGAGGCGCGCCACCGCGGCCTGGTCGCCCGTGTGCGCGGCGATGGCCAGCGCCTGCCCGCCGGCCGCGCTGATCTCCGCGGCGACTGCGTCCAGCCCCTCCTGCTTGCGGCTGGCGAGGACGACGCGGGCGCCGGCGTTGGCCAGCGCCACCGCGATCGCCGCGCCGATCCCGCGCGACGCGCCGGTGACAATCGCGACTTTGCCGGTGAGGTCGAAGAGGTTGGGTGATTGGCTCATATCTTGCATTCTCCAGGGCGCTTCTCTGTTGGGCTATTTCGCCTTGTACACTTCGCGACGATGCCGCACGAAGTGAATCGTAATGGTATTTTCTGCTGTGACAAACGTGTAGAGCACGCGATAGTCACCCACACGCAGCTTGAAAGTGTCGCTCCATTGACCCGCGAGCGGTTCCGGCGTGATTGTCTCCATGTGTTCAGCCAGCCAGCGGATTTTGGTGAGAATCCGTTGGGCGACGGACTTGTCCAGGCGAGCCAGGTCGTCGCCCGCGGTCGGGGTAAACCGGATGTGATACATGCTTCACCAGGTTAATCCTAGCTTCGCCGCTACTTCATCCGCCGAGTAGGTCATGCCACCCTCGCGAACGTCCGCGACCGACTGCGCCAGACGCGCTTGCAGGTCAGCGTGCAGCTCCAGACCCGCATCGGGATCGCGCAACAGATCTTCGATGGTTGCGCGGACTGTATCTTGAATAACCTGCCGCAGTTCTTCCACACTCAAATCAGCAACCTGAGTTGCCATGACTCACCCTCCTCTCTGGTTCGGCAACGTCTTGCGCATCCCGTCCCCAACATCCTTTGCGCGGGCATCGGTGCATTTCTCTCACCCTATCACCCCCTCACCCCCTCATTCTTTCAGGTATAGTAGCTGATCTATGCCAGCCTGTCACGCCCTCACATCCTGAACACCCCAAACTGTGTCTCCGCCACCGGCGCGTTGAGGCAGGCGGAGAGCGCTAGCCCCAGCACCTGGCGCGTCTCGGCTGGGTCGAGGATACCGTCGTCCCACAGGCGGGCGCTGGCGTAATAGGGGCTGCCCTCGCGCTCGTATTTGTCAAGGATCGGCTGCTTGAACGCGGCCTGCTCCGCCGGCGTTAGGAGCGGCTGGCCGAGCCGGGCCAGCTGATCCTGTTTGACGGTGAGCAGCACATTGGCTGCCTGCTCGCCGCCCATGACACTGATGCGCGCGTTGGGCCACATCCACAGAAAGCGCGGGCCGTAGGCGCGGCCACACATGCCGTAGTTGCCCGCGCCAAAGGAGCCGCCGATGATCACCGTGAGTTTCGGCACCTGGGCGTTGGCCACCGCATGCACCAGCTTGGCGCCGTCTTTGGCGATGCCCGCAGCTTCGTACTCTTTGCCCACCATGAAGCCGGTGATGTTTTGCAAGAAGAGCAGCGGGACGCGCCGCGCGGTGCAGAGTTCGATGAAGTGTGCGCCCTTGAGCGCTGATTCGCTAAAGAGCACGCCGTTGTTGGCGATGATGCCGACTGGGTAGCCGTAGAGCCGGGCAAAGCCGCAGACCAGCGTCGCGCCGTAGCGCGCCTTGAATTCGCGGAAGCGGCTGCCATCCACCAGCCGCGCGATCACTTCGCGCACGTCGTAGCCCTGTTTGAAGGAGGCCGGGATCACGCCGTAGAGTTCGGCGGGGTCGTAGAGCGGCTCTTCCGGCGGCGCCAGGTCCAGGTCGATGGGCTTGCGCGTGTTCAACGTGGCCACGATGCCGTGCACGATCGCCAGCGCGTGCGCGTCGTCGGTGGCGTAATGGTCGGCCACGCCGGAGCGCCGGGTGTGCACGTCGGCGCCCCCCAGCTCCTCCGCGCTGACATCTTCGCCGGTGGCGGCCTTGACCAGCGGCGGTCCGCCCAGGAAGATCGTGCCCGTGCCCGCGACGATCACCGCCTCGTCGCTCATCGCCGGCACGTAGGCGCCGCCCGCCGTGCACGAACCCATCACCGCCGCGATCTGGGGGATGCGCGCCGCGCTCATCACCGCCTGGTTGTAGAAGATGCGCCCAAAGTCGTCCACGTCGGGGAAGACCTCGTCCTGCATGGGCAGGAACGCGCCGCCGGAATCTACCAGGTAGACGCAGGGCAGCCGGTTTTCCAGCGCCACCTGCTGCGCGCGCAAATGCTTCTTCACGGTCAGCGGGTAATAGGTGCCGCCTTTGACGGTGGCATCGTTGGCGACGATCAGGCACTCGCGGCCGGCGATGCGTCCGATCCCGGTGACGATGCCCGCACAGGGCGCGTCGCCCTCGTAGAGTTCCCAGGCGGCGAGGGGCGAAAGCTCCAGAAAGGGCGAACCGGCGTCGAGCAGGCGGTCGATCCGTTCGCGCACGAAGAGCTTGCCCTGTTCGGCGTGGCGCTGCTGGGCTTTGGCGCCGCCGCCGCTGCGCACTGTGGCCAGTCGTTCGCGTAGTTCGGTGGCCAGCCCGCGGTTGTGGCGTTCGTTTTCCTGGAACTGGCTGCTGTGGCGGTCAAGGGTTG
>JAPKMV010000595.1 GCA_026645635.1 Caldilineaceae bacterium | reverse complement strand
CAGCCGGACTTTACCCTGACACCGCAAGTCGCACCTGCCGTGATCCTGATTTGCCAGACCGTGGGCGGCCTGCCCCTGGGCATCGAGCTGGCCGCGGCGTGGGTGAGCCACTATTCCTGCCCGGAGATCGCAGCCGCAATAGCCGCCAACCTGGATTTTCTGGCGAGCACCCACCGCGACGCTTCCCCGCGCCAGCGCAGTCTGCGCGCTGCCTTCGACCACTCCTGGCGGCTGCTGCGCACGCCCGAACAACAGGCGTTCGCCCGGCTCGCCGTCTTCCGCGGCAGCTTCACGCGCGACGCGGCCGCCACTGTCGCCGCGGTGCCAGCGCCGACGCTGGCCGCGCTGGTGGACAAGTCGCTGGTGCGCAAGGATGCGGCAGAACGCTGCGACCTGCATGAAGTGCTGCGCCACTTCGCCGAGGAACAGTGGCAGGCGCAGCACGACGCGATGGCCGCCATCACGCCGCGCCACAGCCAGTTCTACCTGAACCTGCTGGCACAACAGACCGGACAGTTCAAGGGCCGTGCGCAGAAGGAGGCGCTGGCCACGGTCGGGCAGGAGTTGGAAAACGTACGCGCCGCCTGGCACACGGTAGTCGCCCAACACCAGTTGGCGCTGCTCGAACCGGCGCTGGAGGCGCTCTATCACTTCTACATGCTGCGCAGTTGGCTGGCCGAGGGGCTGGAGATGTTCCGCAGCGCGCGTCTGGCGCTGACCCCAGTTGATGAGCAGCCGGCGCCTGCCCAGCAGCAAGTGGCCGCGCGGCTGGCGCTGCGCGAGGCCAAATTTCTGCTCACACTGGCGCGCTTCGAGGAGGCGCAGACGCTCTTGCAGGGCGCGCTGGCAACGCTGGCTGACGGCGATGCCCCTGCGGAAGTCGCCACTGCCCGCTACTACCTGGGCCAGGTCTGCGCCTCTACGGGCGCGTACGCGGCAGCCGAAGAACATGTCCGCGCCAGCCTGGCCATGCGCCGCGCGCTGGACGACCCGTGGGGACAAGCCGTCTCGCTGCTGGAACTGGGCGGCCTCGACTTTTATCGCGGACAATACGCGGCGGCGCAGCGTCACTGCACAGAAGGGCTGCACCTGGCCGAGGAGATCGGCGATCTCCAGACCATCGCCCACCTGCTCACCGGCTTGAGCATCGTCGCCCGTCAACTGGGCGACATGGCAGCCGCGCAGCACTACGCCGAACGCGGGTTGGCCGTCTACGAGGAACTGGACAGCCCCTATGGCCGCATCCAAAGTCTGCTGACATTGGGCGGTCTTGCGGTGGCACAGGGCGATTGTCTGCGCGCTCGCCCCTATTTCGAGCAGGCGTTGACTGCCAGCCGCACGCTGGGCTTCCGCTCTGGGGAGGCGGACAGCCACTACCGGTTGGGGCAGGTGGCGACAGCCTTGGGCGACCGCCTCCGCGCCGCCGATCATTTCCGGCAGGCGCTGCGGTTGGCTGCGGCCATCCAGGAGGCACCGCTGATCCTCGATGCCCTGGCCGCTGCCGCCGTGCTGCTGGCGGATCAGCCTTCGCCCGAAACGGCCGGCTTGTTGGCATGGCTCCTTGACCAGCCGGAGTTGGATGCCCAGCGCCGCGGCGAACTGGCGGCGCGGCTGGCGCGGCAGCCCGCGCCGGCCCAGGTTGCGCTGAATCTGCATGAGGCCGCCGGGGTGGCCATCGCCCTCATCAACCGCCTCCACATCTAGCACAATTCGCCCCTTGTTACTTCCCATCCTCGTTGGGCAGGAGTACAATGCACCTATGCCTGACAAGGTGAGAGGGTGAGAGGGTGAAAAACGCCCTGCACCAAGTAAGAAGGAGCTATCCATGACCCGGTATGCATTTTTTGAGGGTGAGATTCGTCCGATTGAAGAGGCGCGCATCTCTGTGCGCACCCATGCGTTCAACTACGGCACCGGCTGGTTTGGCGGGCTGCGCGGCTACTGGAGCGAGGAGCGGGAGCAGCTTTACGTCTTCCGCATCTATGATCACTACAAACGGTTCTTGCAGAGCGGCAGCCTGCTCTACGCCAACCTGCCATACAGTATCGACGATCTGGTGGCGATCACCCTGGAACTGCTGCGCCGGGAAGGCTGGCGCCAGGACTGCTACATCCGCCCCGTGGGCTACAAAGCCGACGAGATCATCGGCGTGCGGCTGCACAACCTGCGCGACGAGGTGACCATCTTCAGCACCGAGTTTGGCCGCTACATCCAGGCGGAGGAGGGGGCCAAAGTCTGCTTCAGCAGTTGGCGCCGCATCGACGACAACATGATCCCCGCGCGGGGCAAGATCACCGGCGCCTACGCCAACAGCGGCTTCATCAAGAGCGAAGCGGTGCGCAACGGCTTTGACGAGGCGCTGGTGCTGACGCAGGAAGGTCATGTTTCCGAGGGCAGCGCCGAGAATTTCTTCATGGTGCGCGACGGCGTGCTGATCACCCCGCCGGTGCACAGCAACGTGTTGGAAGGCATCACCCGCCGCTCGCTGATCCACCTGGCCCAGGAGGAGTTGGGGCTGACGGTGGTCGAACGCGACATCGACCGCAGCGAGGTCTACGTGGCCGACGAGGCCTTCCTCTGCGGCACGGGCGTGCAGGTGGCGGCCATCGCCACGGTGGATCACCGCCCCATCGGCGCGGGGCGCATGGGGCCGATCACCGATCACCTGCGCGATCTCTACTTCCGCGTCGTGCGCGGCGAGGAGGCGAAGTACGCGCACTGGGTGACGGCCGTCTATGAATGACGACATCAAGGCCACCGTGGCCCGGCAGTTCGGCCAGGTGGCGGCCAACTACAGCACGAGTGCGGTGCACGCCGCGGGGGAAGATTTGGCGCGGCTGGTGGCGGCGGCTGAACTCACCGGGCGCGAACGGGTGCTCGACGCGGGCAGCGGCGCCGGCCACACCGCGTTGGCGGTCGCGCCCCATGCCGCGCAGGTGGTCAGCGTCGATCTCGCTGCGTCGATGCTGGAACAGGGGCGACGGTTGGCCGCGGCGCGCGGCCTGGCCAACGTCGAGTTCCGTGTCGGCGACGTGGAGGCGCTGGAGTTTCCCGATGCCAG
Organism: Caldilineaceae bacterium; assembly: GCA_026645635.1. Taxonomy (GTDB): domain Bacteria; phylum Chloroflexota; class Anaerolineae; order Caldilineales; family Caldilineaceae; genus Fredericiella. The sequence continues at coordinate 245 of JAPKMV010000595.1, read as the reverse complement.
CTTCGACGTGATCGTCAGCCGCTACAGCGCGCACCACTGGCCGCATCCGGGCCGCGCGCTGGCCGGGTTTCACCGGCTGCTGCGTCCGGGCGGGCGCTTCGTGCTCAGCGACATCGTCTCGCGGGACGACCCCACCTACGACACCCATCTCCAGGCCATCGAGCTGCTGCGCGACCCGTCCCATGTGCGCGATCACACGGCGCAGGAGTGGCTGGCGCTGCTGGCTGCGGAGGGATTTGCCGCCG
>JAPKMV010000594.1 GCA_026645635.1 Caldilineaceae bacterium | reverse complement strand
GCGTTGCCTGCTGCGCGCCGATCTGCCATGTAGCGTTCCACGGTGCGGGTGTCGGGTAAGTTCCCGGTCCTATCCAACCAAAGTAGGAAGGCGGTCAACTGTCCTCGATACCATGAAACCGTCTGCATACTATGCCCCGTGCTTTCGTGGTAGCACAGGAAATCTTCCAGCAGGGATGTCAGGTTAGGCATGATTCACCGCCTTGCACAAACAGACTGTACGCATTGGGCTTTCCTTTCGTGTGTCTCTAAGTTCATGTTCCTCTTGTTGTAAGTGCAAAACGGAAATAATTTCCGTTTTGCCCCTCTCTCAGTGCGAAAAATGGCGGGTCGGTGTTACTCCGACGTACCCGCGATTGTACCGATTGCGTACCATCTGCGCAGCGCGTGAGCATCACTTGGGCATGTGCTGTGTAGCCCATGCAGTACGTGTTGCGTCCCATGCGGCGCGATATTCTGTCAGGGTGATAGGTTGCAGTGACAAGTAGCTGCCCGCGGTGCGTCGGCTCCACAGCGAAGGGAAGACCCAGCGGCGGATCGATGCGTCATAATCGAATAACGGCGGGCGGTCGTGGTCGGCGCGTCGCAGCAGGATGTAGCGCAACTGGCGACACTCTGTCACGCGCAGCCCCCAGCGCCTGTAGCCGGCCTCTCCCCACGGCAAGGGAACGAGTACCGCGCCGGTGATGGCATCCACGTTCGCGGGGCGCCCGTCCGCGTCGCATTCCAGACACAGGTCAGCGGCGGCCGCTACAACGTGGTTGAACAATTCCACTTTGGCCGCGGCGACTCCCCGCCGCGATAGGTTCTGTGCAGCTTGGCGCAACGGTGCAAAGCGCTCTACCTGGTCACGCTTGCCGGTGACAACCTCAGTGCGCGCCAGCTCGCGCTCTATCGTCTGTACGAAGTCAAACTTAGTCGCCATCGTCGGTATCCTCCCACGTGGCCAGCCGGTCAAGGCGGGCGCGCTGCTCGTGTCTGACATAGCGGTAGGACAGCAGGATCGACAGGACAGTAGCGCCGTCTGGACTTGCCAGCGTGTGCCAGAAGTAGGCGGCGCCCCAAACAGCGGCGAAGACGCCAAAGAGCACCAACAGCGCAGACCATGACAGCCAAGGAACGCCAAACAGCCCAGCGGCTGCCAGCAAAGCCACCAGACCCACCACAGCGGCCAATGGAACGGTTGTGAGGGTAAACCCCTTCGCGCGGTCTTCGTGGCTCGTGGTGACGGCCTGGACGGTCTGCACGGGGCCGGCAGCGTGCCCGTTGCCGGCGTGCATCGGCGGCAACACATCACCCACGAGGGGCGGCGGGCGCCGCTGGGGAGTCTTCACCGGTAGATACTGCGCGCGCCCGTCGTCGTCTTCGATGCGCTGCCAGCCTGGGGCAACCTGGTTCGTCGTTGTCGGCTTCATCGGTTTACCACCTGTCCACATAGTCGCGCGCCGTAGGAATGCCAAGATGCACGTTCAGCGCGTCCGACAACAGCAGGAATGCGTCTCGAAACCCCTCGGCGTATGCTTCCGTTTCCGGCGTTGCCCGAAACATGCGGCGCGTCGATTCGTGGGTTGCCAGCAGCGCCCGCATGGTCAATCGGATGTCTGAATTCAGGTGCACCTCAGACGGTTTGATTGGTTGCGGCATCATGCACCCCCTTGCGCCACTTGCAGCGCCAACAGCAGGGCGTTAGCAGCAGTGAGCAGGAACGCACCAACTAGCAGCCAGGCGGTAACGCGGTCAACAGTCATGGCGTCACCTCAACCGGCGTCACCGTGGCGCGCACAAGGCGGTAATCTCGCGTGTCTCCCAGCGCGTGGAGATGCGCCCGAAACAGGTTCAGCGCGGCCAGGTCAAAGTCCCTGGCTTCCGCGTCAATGCCCAGATCGTCGGCAATGTCGGCGGCCCGGTCTCCGTCAATCTGGACTGCGAGGGTAAAACAGATTTCGGTCATGGTTTGCGCCCCTCCGTTGTGGCGCGTGGTGTAGAATATGCTTGCGCCCGTGGGTCTTCCGTTGCTGTGTCGGTGTAACAGACCTTCACAGCGCCCGCGGGCGTTTCCCAACAAAATCAGCGTTCTGTTAGCCAATGGTCTACCGGCCCGTGTGCCTGGTGCGCGGCTAACAGGTCTTCATCGTCCAAACTGGCGTAGTACTTCAACAGGCTTTCGTTGGAGTGACCCAGCAGGCGCCGCAGGTCGTCACGTTCCATGCCGGCGCGCAGACACCAGCGGGCGTGGGTGCGGCGGAACTTGTGCGGCCCGCATGGATGCACCCCGGCCCGGCGCCCCAATCGCTTAATGGCCTCCTGTAATCCGTGGGCGGTCAAGATGATGTCTTCATCGAAGGATTGCCACCACAGCGCGCCCGGCGTGGGCAGGTCTTCCATGTAGGCGGCCATCTCGCGGCGCGCCAGTTTTCCCAGGAAAACCGAACGAGGGCGGCGGCTCTTGGTGCGTGTGCGCAGAGTGACGCGCCCCGTCACCAGGTCAACATCTCCCACGGTCAAAGCGGCGGTTTCACCCAGCCGGGCGCCGGTGTCCAACAGAAAGAGCACCAAAGCGCGGTCACGCGGCGTTGTGGCGGCGGTCAACAGGGCTTGCACCTCCTGGACGGTGAACGCGTCCGGGTTGGGCGCGTCGAGTTTGGGCAGCTTCACCCGCGCCATGGGAGAGGCGGCGGCCATGCCCTCGGCTACAGTCCAGTTGAGGAACGCGCGCAGACATTGCGCCGCGGTGCGCACACTGGCAGGTGATAGCCCGCGCTGTAGCCCGGCTGCCAGGTAGCGGCGCAGCAGATACACGTCAACGTCACCGGTGTTGTCTATGCCTGCGTCGTGGGCGAAAGTGAGGAAATAGCGCAACTGGCGCTGATAGGTGTCGATCGTCGCAGGTCGGAGTCCGCGCGCTCGTCGGTCAAGTATGAAGTTCTGGGCGGCAATGGTAAGATTCACAGATAACACCTCTGGAAAGAGTAGTGTTATCTAAGGCAGGTATGGAGTAATGCGCAGGTCAAGGGTTCGAGTCCCTTCAACGGCTCTTTCTGCCAGCCCCAGATAACAGAATGCCCACAGTCATGTGACCGTGGGCGTTGTGTCTCAGGTATGGTAGAATCCAACCATAGCCGAAACCGTGTGCACTCACGGTCAAGGAAGTGGTCAAACAGTGTTGCTAGCACTCTTGACCACGAGGCGCCAGCCCTTCACGGTCTGGCGCTTTCTTTTTCAATGCTGCATAGCCTACATCCCTTTTTCAGCCCCGTCAAACGTCGTGACGGTACATTGCCCCATTGCGGCGCCTATCGCCCCGCGTTGG
>JAPKMV010000593.1 GCA_026645635.1 Caldilineaceae bacterium | reverse complement strand
CTCGAGTTTGGTGCAGCCCATTTCCAAGGCGTATAATCAATTTAGGTCAAAAGGAGCAGCATCACTATCGGTCAGGCGTTCCTGTTTCAGGAGGAGTCGGCGCACACCCGATTCACCTGGGATTTCTGCGATTGACTGAACAGCCGCAACAACGGGAGGAAGCGCAAACACCATGTCAATGCAGCAAGCTGCCGTAGTCAATCGTCTATCCACCGGCGTGCCCGGTCTGGATGAAGTGCTCGATGGCGGGCTGCTCCCCGGACGCGCCTATTTGGTGCAAGGTGGCCCCGGCACAGGCAAGACTACCTTGGGGATGCATTTTCTGTGCGCAGGTGTTGCACGCGGCGAACGCGTGCTGTTCATCACCCTGGAGGAGGCGGAGGAACATCTGCGCACCGACGGCGCCCGGTTGGGCATGGACCTCACTGGCGTCAGTTTCCTCGACCTCAGCCCGACCTCCGGCTACTTCTCGGAAGTGGAGTCCTATGACATCTTCACGCCAGCCGAAGTCGAGCGGGAGCCGGTCACCAGCCGCATCACCGCCGCAATCAGCCAACTGCAGCCCACGCGTGTCTTTCTGGACCCGCTGACACAGTTCCGCTATCTCTCGACCGACATTTTCCAGTTTCGCAAGCAGGTGCTCTCTTTCCTGCGCTTTCTGGCGGAGAGCGGGGCCACGGTGATCTTCACTTCCGAGAACAGCCAGGCCTCGCCCGACGATGACCTGCAGTTCATGGCCGACGGCATCATCAAGCTGAGCTTCGATGAGTTTGGCCGTAACGTGACCATTGCCAAGTTCCGCGGCTCCGATTATCGGGGCCGCAGCCACTCGATGAAGCTCAATGGCGCCGGCATGATGGTCTTTCCCCGGCTGATGCCGCAAAATCACATGGTGACCTTCGACCCGGAGATCATCAGTTCCGGTCTGCCCGAGTTGGATAACCTCCTCAGCGGCGGTCTGGAACGAAGCACCATCACCTTTGTCTCCGGCCCGACTGGGGTGGGCAAGACCAGCCTGGGGCTGCAATTCATGAAAGCGGCAGCCGCGCGCGGGGAACGCTCAGTGCTCTTTTCGCTGGAAGAAGACACCAATCTCATTCTGAAGCGCGGGGAGGCGATCCAGATTGGTGCGCACCAGATGGTGGAGCGCGGCACGCTGCGGGTGGAGAAGGTGGAGCCGCTGCAGTTCACGCCCGACGAGTTCGCGCAGCGGGTGCGCCGCGAGGTCGAGCAGAACCACACCCGCGTCGTGATGATCGACAGCGTCTCCGGCTACCGGGTGAGCATGCGCGGGCATGACCTGGTGAGCCAGTTGCACGCGCTCTGCAAGTACCTGCAAAACATGGGGGTGGCCGTGCTGCTGGCGGTCGAAACCAGCCAGTTGACCGGTGATTTCCGCGTCACCGACTACGACATCAGCTATCTGGCCGACAACATCATCTTCCTGCGCTACCTGGAGATCGACGGCCAACTGCGCAGGTCCATCGGTGTGCTCAAGAAGCGGCTCAGCAACTTCGAGAAGACGCTGCGCGAGTTCGAAATCACCGAAAACGGCATCGTGATCGGCCAGCCGCTGGTCAACCTGCGCGGCATCTTGACCGGCACACCCTCCTGGATTGGCGGACGCGAGGGCACATGAGCAACGAACAAGGCGAACTCCTGATCGTCGGCAGCAATTCTCGCAACCAGGAATTGCTGGAAACATTCGTGGCGCGGCTGGGTTACAAAGCCGTGCGCGCCGATTCGCTGGCCATGCTCGACAGCCTGCTGGATGAGGCATGTCCGCTGCGTTTTGCCCTGGTGGACATCACCGGCTTCGACGCGCAGATTTGGGAGCGCTGCGCCCGCCTCCATGTCCGCGACATCCCGCTGCTGGTGATCTCCGCCAAACAAAGCGACGTGGTGCGCAGGATGAGCTATGCTCACGGCGCGCAGAGCGTGATGGAGAAGCCCCTGATGATGCAGGAACTGGCCGACACTATCCACGGCTTCATGCAGGCCGCCGCCTGACCGCGACGGCCTGCACGCAAAGTGAGTGCGACGATGGACACCATCCTTCTGCTGATGGAAAAGGCGCAGGATCGCCGCCTGTTGGAAGCACACCTGCGCACCAAGTACCAGTTGATCTTCCCCGATACAGCAGCCGGGCTGGATGCAGCGTTCGATCTTTGTATCGTGGATGGCCCGGCGCTCAACCACTACCGCGCCGCCCTGGCCGCCCGCAAGTCCGCCGAAGACGCCAGCTATCTGCCCGTGCTCCTGGTGACGGCCAAGCGCGAAGTGAGCCTGTTGACCGGCGGCATCTGGCAGGTCATCGACGAAGTGATCACCAGCCCGATTCTCAAAGCGGAACTGCACGCGCGCGTCGAGGTGCTGCTGCGGGCGCGGCGGCTCTCGCTGGAACTGCTGGCCTATAAAAACACCCAACTCCAGCAGACAGAGATGCAACTGCAAAGCAGCGAGGCGCAGCGGCTTGCGATTCTGCAAGAAAGCGAGGAACGCTTCCGCAGCCTGTTTCGGGACAATCACGCCGTCATGCTCATCATCGACCCGACGACCGGCGCCATTGTGGACGCCAACCCAGCCGCGTGCAGTTTCTACGGCTGGCCGCACGCCACGTTGACGCAGATGAACATTGCTCAAATCAACACGCTGCCCCCCGAAGAGGTTCGCGCCGAAATCGAGCGGGCACGCACCCATCGGCGCAACCATTTTGAGTTCCGCCACTGCAGTGCGGACGGCGCCGTTCGTGAAGTGGAGGTCTACAGCGGCCCAATCCAATTGCAGACGCGCGAGTTGCTCTATTCACTTGTCTTCGACGTCACCGAGCGCAAGGCGCTGGAGGCGCAGCTTCAGCAGGCGCAGAAGATGGAGTCCGTCGGGCGCCTGGCTGGGGGCGTGGCGCATGATTTCAACAACATGCTGGCGGTGATCCTGCTGCAGACGGAACTGGCGCAGATGAAGTTGGAGGCCGACAACCCGCTGGCGGATCGACTGCGTGAGATTCGCAAAGCCGCCGAGCGTTCCGCCAGCCTCACGCGGCAGTTGCTGGCATTTGCGCGCAAGCAGACCATCGACCCGCAGGTCATCGACTTGAATCAGACCGTGAGTGACATGCTCAAGCTGCTGCATCGGCTGATCGGCGAGGACATCGAGCTGGTCTGGGCGCCGGGCGCCCCGCTCTGGTCGGTCAGGCTCGACTCGACACAGGCTGACCAGATCTTGACCAATCTCTGCGTCAACGCCCGCGACGCCATCGCCGGCGTCGGCAAGATCATCATCGAGACCGCCAATGTCACCATCGATCCGCG
>JAPKMV010000592.1 GCA_026645635.1 Caldilineaceae bacterium | reverse complement strand
GGTAGCGGATGATGCTGCACCCGGCAGTTATCGCCTGCTGCTCGGCTGGTACGACGCGCAGGCCAACTTTGCGCGCATTCCGCTGCGCGACGAAGCGGGGAGTCCGCTGGACGACAATCAGGCGGTGCTGACGGAGATCACGGTCGACCGATAGTTCCGGCCAGCGCATATCGGCCAGCGCAGTAATTGCTACGAAATCGCTGATCAACAGCTTGACAATCATTCAACATCAAAGTATACTCCACGTCATAAGTTCGGAAAGATCGTTCTGAGGCAGCTTATGTTCTACGGATTTTGCACGAAGGCTACGCAATTGACTTGCTTGTGTCGATAGCGGGCGCCGCCAGCAGGAAGCTGGCTGCCCCGCCGATCATGCCATGCAAGCGATGAGCCTACGGCAAAATCTGAACACGAACTGCGTCTGACGGTGCGGCGATTCGCCCGCCTGACCCATTCACAACAAGATTCACGCGTTCTTGACCGCCGAGTTCATCCAACGATGGACTCGGCGTTTTGTTTTTCCGGCATATCAATCAGGAGATTTATTCCCTATGGCAACTGTTCTTGTACCGACACCGCTGCGCCGCCTCACCGGTGGCCAGGCCAAAGTGGAAGTGGCCGGCGAAGATGTCGGCGCACTCATCCAGCAGATCGACGAGCAGTATCCCGGCGTCGCCGACAAACTGCTCGACGACGACGGCAACATCAAGCGCTTCATCAATGTCTTTGTCAACGAGAGCGAAGTGCGCGGGCTGCAGGGGATGCACACGCCCGTGCGCGCCGACGACAAGGTCTCCATCGTGCCGGCCATGGCCGGCGGCCAGGAGTAGCCCATGACCACGCTCAACCGCGACCAACTGCTGGAGCGGGCGCGCCGCGAGGTGCCCGAAGTGACCGCGCACGAGGTGAAGGCGCTCCTCGACCGCCGCGCGCCGGTGACGGTGGTGGACATCCGCGAGCGGGAGGAGTTCGTCCAGGGCCACGTGCCCGGTGCAGCCTTCATCCCCCGCGGCTACCTGGAGCTGCAGATCGAGCAGCATCAGCCCGACCGGGACGCGCCGGTGGTGATCTACTGCGCGGGCGGGGTGCGCTCGCTGCTGGCCGCACGCAATCTCAAGGAGATGGGCTACACCCATGTCACCTCCATGATCGGCGGTTTCAACGGCTGGAAGAACGCGGGCTACAAGTTCACCGTGCCGCGCGTGCTCACCGAGGATCAGCGGCTGCGCTACTCGCGCCACACGCTGCTCAAGGAAGTGGGCGAGGCCGGGCAGATCAAGCTGTTGGAGGCGAAGGTGCTGCTCATCGGCGCGGGCGGGCTGGGCAGCCCCGCGGCGATGTACCTGGCCGCGGCCGGCGTCGGCACGCTGGGCATCGTCGACTTCGACGTGGTGGATGTCTCCAACTTGCAGCGCCAGTTGCTCCACGGCAACAAGGATGTGGGCCGCCCCAAGGTGGAGTCGGCTGCGGACCGCATCCACGACATCAACCCGGACATCAAGGTCGTGCCGCACAACGCGCCGCTGACCAGCGAGAACGCGCTGGCGATCATCCGCGAGTACGACATCGTGCTCAACGGCTCGGACAACTTCCCGACCCGCTACCTGGTCAACGATGCCTGCCACATGCTGGGCAAGCCCCTGGTGGACGGCAGCATCTTCATGTTCGAGGGGCAGGCTACGGTCTATCTGCCAGACGCGCCGGAACATGGCATCAGCGGCGGGCCGTGCTACCGCTGCCTCTACCCGGAGCCGCCCGCGCCGGGCGAGGTGCCGAGCTGCGCCGAGGCGGGTGTGCTGGGCGTGCTGCCGGGCATCGTCGGCTCGATCCAGGCCATCGAGGCGATCAAGCTGATCCTGGGCGTCGGCGAACCGCTGGTGGGCAAGCTGCTGCTGATCGACACGCTGGACATGAGCTTCCGCACGCTCAGGGTGCAGCGCGACCCGCACTGCCCGCTCTGCGGCGATCACCCGACGGTGACGGAGTTGATCGATTATGACCAGTTCTGCGGCTTCCCGGCGCGGGAACATGTGGAAGAACTCGTGATGGCGTAGATGGGGTAGACCGCGGATTTGACGGATTAGGCGGATTTACGCGGATTTTCTTTTTGTATTTAATCCGCGAAAATCCGCCGCATCCGCCAAATCCGCGGTCTATCATCAGAGGCTGCAATGCAACACAGAACGCTTGTCAGACAGAAATCAGTTGCCCATGACATCCTGGCGCAGATCGGCAGCACGCCGCTGCTGGACTTGAGCGCGTTTGCCCGTGCGCAGGGGGTGGCGCCGGCGGTGGAGATCTTCGCCAAAGCCGAATGGTTCAATCCCGGCGGCTCGGTGAAGGCGCGGGCGGCGCTGCAGATGGTGGTGGAGGCAGAGGCCGCGGGGCTGCTCCGCCCCGGCCAGACGATCATCGACAGCAGTTCGGGCAACACGGGCATCGCGCTGGCGCTGATCGGCGCGGCGCGGGGCTATCCGGTGGAACTGGTCATGCCGGCAAACGTCAGCCAGGAGCGCAAGGCACTGGTGCGGGCTTACGGCGCCACGCTGATCGAGTCGGACCCGCTGGAAGGCTCCGACGGCGCCATTCTGCTGGTGCGGGAGATCGTCGCGGCGGACCCGCGGCGCTACTGCTACATGAACCAGTACAACAATCCGGCCAACTGGCGCGCCCACTACCTGAGCACCGGCCCGGAAATCTGGCGGCAGACGGGCGGCGCAGTGACGCACTTCGTGGCGGGGCTGGGGACGACGGGCACCTTCATGGGCGTGGGACGTTACCTCAAGCGGCGCAACCCCGACATCGAGTTGGTGGCCGTGCAGCCGGAGGACGAGTTGGCCGTGATCGAGGGGCTGAAGCATCTGGAGTCGGCCATCGTGCCGGGCATCTACGACCCGGCGCTGCCCGACCGCTTTATCGACCTGGCGGCGGACGCGGCGTGGCAGACGACGCGAGATCTGGCGCGCCAGGCCGGGCTGTTCGTCGGTGTGAGCGCGGGCGCGGCGGTGGCTGCGGCCATCGAGCTGGCGCACACCCTGCGCGCCGGGACGATCGTCACGGTGCTGCCCGACGACGGCAGCAAGTATGTGAGTTTGGGCATTTTTGCGTGAGGGAACCAGATGGTCACGAATTGCACGAATTCTGACGAATGTTCACGAATCTTTTCGTCCTGATTCGCATAAATTCGTTCAAATTCGTGCAATTCGTGACCAGAACGACGTGCGGTTGCGAACCGCACCTACGATGGAGAGATTTGCGGTTGAAAACCGCATCTACGATAGAGGAGAGACACACATGAACACGAAAGTCGA
>JAPKMV010000591.1 GCA_026645635.1 Caldilineaceae bacterium | reverse complement strand
GGAGCCTGGTGCTGGCGCGCACCGCAGCCGACGGCTATCGCATCCAGGCTGAGGAGATGACGCTGATCCTGGGCATCGCCCAACAGATCGGGCTGAGCGTGGAGAACGCGGTCTTGCAGCGCGAGGTGGTGCAGCACGAGCGCATGTTGGCGGAGCTGCTGCGCCAGATCGTCACCGCGCAGGAAGCGGAACGCCAACGCATCGCCCGCGAGCTGCACGACGCCACCGGCCAGTCGCTCACCGCGGTGGCGCTGGGGCTGAGCGGCATCGAGGCGATGTTGGGCCAGCGGGGAGCAGACGATAATCTGCGCACCCTGGCCGACCAGGTGCACGAGATCAAGTCCTTCAGCACCAACGCCCTGGGCGAGCTGCGCACGATCATCTCCGACCTGCGTCCGCCACAACTGGATGACCTGGGGCTGGTGGCCGCGCTGCGCTGGTACTTGCAAGCCTACGAGCGCCGCCGACAGATCACCTGCACCTTCGAGGCCAGCGGAGACGAAAACGCGCTGCCGGTGGAGTACAAGACGGTGCTCTTCCGCATCGCCCAGGAGGCGCTGACCAACGTAGCCAAACATGCCGCGGCGACCGCGGTGACGGTCAAGCTCTGCATGACGCCGACACAGGTCGACCTGACGGTGAGCGACAACGGGCGCGGCTTCGACCCGGCGACGGTCGCCAGCCAGCGCCGGCAGCAGATGGGCGGTTGGGGGCTGATGGGGATGCGCGAGCGGGCGCTGCTGCTGGGCGGTGAATGCACGGTGACGGCGCAGCCGGGTGCAGGGACGACGGTGCAGGTGAGTGTGCCAATCTCCAATCTCTAATCTCCAGTCTCTAGTCTCTCCAGCGCCGAGATTAGAGATTGGAGATCGGAGATTGGAGATTGGAGATTGGGGGCGGATGAAGGTTCGATTGCTGTTGGTGGATGATCATCCCATTGTGCGGTCGGGGATGCGCATGTTGTTTCAGGCCGAGCCGGACCTGGAGATCGTGGGCGAGGCCGACGGCGGCGCGGAAGCCATCGTCGCAGTGCAGCGGCTGCACCCGGATGTGGTGATCATGGATGTGGCCATGCCCGGCGTCAACGGCATCGAGGCGACGCGGCGCATCAAGGAGCTGGCGCCGGAAACCGCGGTGCTGGCGTTGACCATGCACGAAGACGAACAGTATTTCTTCGAGATGCTCAAGGCGGGCGCGTCGGGCTACATCCCCAAGCGCGCCGCGCCCGACGACCTGGTGGCCGCGGTGCGCGTCGTGGCCCAGGGCAATGTCTTTCTCTACGCCACCCTTGCCCGCTTTTTGATGAAGGATGTGGGCGAGCCAGGCGCGGGCGAACAGAGCGGCGCCGAAGCTGCGGGCGACGCCGGCGCCGATGACCTGCTCACCGCGCGTGAGCGCGAGGTGCTGGCGTGCATCGCCGACGGCATGACCAGCCGCGAGATCGCCGAGAAGCTGGTGATCAGCGTCAAGACCGTCGAACGCCATCGCGAGAACATCATGGCCAAGCTCGACATCCACAATCGCGTCGAGCTGGTAAAATATGCGATGCGGAAAGGCATCATTGTGGGATGAGGGAATGGGGACTTTTCCCCCACCGGCTGCCCCGGAAATGGGGTGAGCGCCCGATGACAGGGCAGGGCGAGCGTGTTACTGTGGAGACATCAAGTTGAACGCGCACGCAGGAGGTTGCCATGTCGCCGTGGTTCGAGATCGCCGGAATAATTCTGCTCTTTTTGATTCGGCTGGGGATTCCCCTGGCAGTCACGATTCTGATTGCCTGGGGTCTGCGCCGGCTGGATGCCCGATGGCAGGCGGAGGCGGATGCTCGCCAGTTGACGGCGGATGTGGAAATCGGCATCGTAGCGCCGGCCGCGGCCAAGGCGCCCATTGCCCGCCAGCAGCCCTGCTGGCAGGGACGCCACTGTACGGAGGCGCAGCGGGCCAACTGTGCGGCCTGTGCATTGACCGACCTGCCCTGTTGGATGGCGCGGCTGCGCGCCGAAGGCAGCCTGCCGCGACGGTGTTACGCCTGCCAGTATTTCAAAGTGCAGCCGGCGCTGCTGAGCGCCAGTGTGGGCGCAGGAGGATAGCGCGACGAAGAACTTGAGGCAGCACAGCCACTGGCTCGTCCTGGTCATTTCGACGACGATCCTGGTGCTGTCGGTCGGATTCACCTTGATGGACGCGCCGTCGGCGTCGCTGGCGGCCGATGACGCGCGCCCCCTCGCGGCGGAGCCAACCGCACCCGTCGGGCCGCAGAACTGCCGCGAGTGTCACCTGGAAGAGTACGACAACTGGGTGCACTCCGCCCATGCCGACGCTTCCTTTGACCCGATCTTCCAGGTCTACCTGCAAGAGGTGGCCCAGCCGGGCGAATGCTTTGCCTGCCACGCCACCGGCTACGACACGACCACCGGCAGCTTCGTGCTCTCCGGCGTCTCCTGCGAGGCCTGCCACGGCCCCTACCGCCCGCAGCACCCTGCCCAAAGCATGGAACTTGCCCGGTCGTCGGCCATGTGTGGCGCGTGCCACCAGAGCACCTTGGCCGAATGGGAGATCAGCCGCCACGGCCAGGCCGGCGTCAACTGCATCGACTGCCACGAAGTGCATTCCCAGCAGACCCACGCCGCAGCCAGCACCAACGCCCTGTGCGCCGACTGCCATCACGCCGAGGTCGACAACTTTGTCCACCGCAAACACGCCGCCGAGGCCGTCGCCTGCATCGACTGCCACCTGAGCCGCCCCGACGGCCCCCAGGCCGACACCGCCGCGGGCGAGGCGATGACCGCGCACAGCTTTGCCGCCGAAGCCGTGGCGTGCAGCGACTGCCACGAAACGGCGATAGAGATCGACAAATAGCTTCGTAAAGTCACGGATGCTAGAAAACAAGAGTTTTGCGAGCGCTGCTCCGCAACGACGCAAACACAATCCGCAGATGACGCAGATGACGCAGATTTGATGTCTGCCATCTGCGAAAATCTGCGCAATCTGCGGATGAGCGTCCGGCGCTCCCCGGTGCGGAAACTCCTGGTTTCTATGGTATCTGAATTTAGAAGCTGTTTGTGAAGGTCCCTTTGACGCAGAGACGCGGAGACGCAGAGGAAAACCAGAGGAGTTCGACAGGCATGTTCTCTGCGTTTCTCGTAACTACTCAGGCATCATCCGCAGATACACCAGCAGTTAATCTGTGAAATCTGCGCAATCTGTGGATCATCTGACCTCTGAGGCTTGGTAGTTACCGTTTCTCTACATCTTTGTGTCTCTGCGTTGAAGTTGGTGACTTTACAAACAGTCGCGTAGGGGAGCAAGGACGTAGGGGCACGATGGAC
>JAPKMV010000590.1 GCA_026645635.1 Caldilineaceae bacterium | reverse complement strand
TGGGCCAGGGTTTCCAGTTGCGCCAGCGCCGCTTCGACGCTGGCCGGCGTTGTTGCCGGGGATGCCGCTTGGGCGTGCAGCGGCGCCGGGCTGAGCAGCAGCCCACCTGCCATGACGCCGGTCAATACCTGTCGCAGAAAGTTGTACATGGTGCACTCCTGTTGAAAAACGGCCAAACTGAGGATTGCAGCAGGCGAACGCTGAATACTGCCCGCGGCAGCAGGTGGTGAGTATGCCTGAAACTGCTGCCGCCGACAAGCAGCGTCTCAACTATCGGCCTACTTCACGCTGGGGGCGAACACGACAACGGATGGAGAAAAGTACACCCCCAAGCAGCCAGACACATGCACACGGACACGGCGCAAGCTGCTTCCCACGCGCGGTTTGCCGTTGCACCATGCCAGCCGTACAATGCCGTCAGGCACGATGTACTTCCAGGAGGATAAGTCGAACAACTCGGCTTCAGGTTCTGAAACTATGGCAACCATCTACACCATCGGCTTTTCCCAGAAATCATTGCGGCGCTTTGTGGGGCTGCTCCAGAAGGCGCGCGTCGATCTGCTGGTCGATATCCGGCTGCGCCCGGATTCGCAACTCGCCGGCTATGCCAAGCGCGACGACCTGGCCTTTGTCCTCGATCTCTTCGGCATCGGCTATCTGCATCAGCCGCTGCTGGCGCCCACCGCCGAGATTCTCGACGGCTACCGGCGCACCAAAGACTGGGCAACCTACGAAGCGCGCTTCCTGGCGCTTCTGCGCGAGCGCCAGGCGGAGGCGCTGGTTCACGCGCTGTTCGAGGAGCAGAGCGCACCCTGCCTGCTCTGCAGTGAACCCACCGCCGACCAGTGCCACCGCCGTCTCGTCGCCGAATACTGGGCCAGCCATGTGCCGGGGCTGAAGATCGTGCACTTGTAACTTGAGTTTAGAGTACCCGAAGCGGGTGTAAGGTAAACGGTATCAATCGAGACCCGCAGGTTCCGCAAGTTAACAACTTAAATTGAAGTACAGCCAGCAATATCCGGGGGATTTCGACCGCTTTTTCGACTTTGAGACCACAGGATGGCGCTTGCGAGGCTTGGGAGCGTACCCGAAAGGCCGTCCAAGCCCTTTTCCTGTGGGTTTGGTAGGTCGAGCCGGTGTGCCGAAACCAAGCAAAAAGGTGAGCGCCTGCCGCTGCACCTGTCCTGGCGTCAGTGGGTGAGCATCGCGTCCGCCCTTGGTGGGATGCCAGGGCGGGCGCTTGTCGGCAACTTCCTGGCGCATGAGCAAGAGTTGACAGTAAGCAAGCGCACAACACCAAACCCAGCGTTGGCGATGGTCCAACTCAGGCGAGTTGGCAGAGGTCAACCCCATCTTCTGTTTCAAGAAGCGGAACATGTGCTCGATGGCAAAGCGCCACAGATACATCCGCGCCAGGTCCACCAATGCGATGGTCGTGGGGCCAGTCCAGAAAAGGATCAGTGGTCGTTTGAAGCGTGGTGTGCCGTCAGGCTTGAGAAACTGGACGGAGAGCACCATACCCATCAGGAGCGGTAACTTGATGAAATGCAGATCGGTCCAAGCCTTCAAGACCAGCTTCTGCCCCAGTAGCGTGCTTTCTTCCACCCGGTCTGGCTCACGCCAGGGGGCGGAGAGCTCGAACTTTGGGCCATGTTTCGCAGGTCGCCCTTTCTGGTGGGGCTGCCGCTCCGGTGGCTCCTCGTAGAGCACTTGGTTGCTGCGCATCCGCACCAGGGCAAAGACAGACTGCACCACCAGAAATGCACGCAGAAAGACGATATTACAATACCCGGAATCCGCAACCACGACTTTGGGACGCTGATTCCGTTTGGCCAGGCTTTCAATTTGCTGGGCGCCAACCTGACTATCCGTACTGGATGTTGCCACGCGCTCGACGTCCTGAGGCATACGCCAGGATGTGCGCCAGTTCATCAACCGCACCAGCCAAGAGTAGCGGTGTCCCACCTGCATCGGTGCGCCCTTGCCTTTCTTGCTCTGACTGCGGTCCTCCAGCGTCTCCGCCTCTGGCGCCGGGTCGTCTGTGCAATCCATGGCATAGACTTCGTACCCTGCGATTGTTTCCGCATCCTCTGGTTGCAGTTCGTCCAGCAACTGCCGCAGACGGTCATAGCGCAGACGCCCCCACTTGAGTACGTCGTAGATGCTGCTGAACCTGCGCCGAAACAGCGGTGATTCGCTCAGTTCCACCGGCGACTCAACACCTGGTGTGCTGGTCAGGGCATCAATTAGCTCCAGGCCCGCATCGCCCCTCTGCTCAAAGCTCTGGTATACTTGTTCTCGGAATCGGTTGATCATTGGCGCCTCTTTTCTGGCAAGTGCTAAGCCAATTTTCACCGATTCCTTTTCAGTTGTTAAAGCTCTGATGCCCTTGTGGCACGTATCTCGCGTCAAATTGTCGGGCTGATGCGCTGTGTCTCGCTATGAAACTTCATGACGCAGCGCGGCTCTAAACTCAAGGTCCACGGCGGCGGATGGCTTCCATCCGCGCCAGAAAGTCCTCACGGTTGAAGAGCAGATTGTCCTCATAGAAGGCAAACTCGCGGATACCATACTTGTGTTGCTTCTCAGCGATCTCGTCGGCGATGTCTTCGGGGGAACGATGGCGCACGCTACGCTGACCGTTGTTGAGCTTGAGTTGGGCGCAATACGCGCAGTTGAAGGGACAGCCGCGGCTGCCGGTGATGATGGCGTACCGTGGGCGGGCGGTGTAGAGTTCATCGTTGTAGAGGTCGAGCGCCGTCCACGCATTGGCTGCTTCGGGGGCAATTTCGCCTTCCACCACGACCAGGTCTTCATCGCGCAACGCTGTGCCTTCGCGCAGGCTGCGGTCGGCGTGCTGTGCGTGCAGCGTCGGGTAGACGCCGCCGACCAGAATGCGCGGCGTCGGCTTGCCGAAGACCTGTTCAATCAACCGGATGAGATCACGGGTGCTCTCCCACCAGTAGGTCATGATTGAGGTAATCCAGATTTCGTCGGGACGGAACAACTCGCCGCTGGCATGGCGCTTCAGCTCTCGCTCGATCTGTCCCCACGCCATGCCGAACATACGGCGAATTTTCGTGACGTTGCCGCGCTGCACCCGGTCAAGCTGGCGCATGGGCACGCTGCGCTTGGCGTCGGTCGCCAGGCAATCGATCAGGCGCAACTCGTCATAGCCCTGCCGACGCAGCCAGGTCGCCACCTTGAGCAAGCCATGCGGCTGCGCCCAATAAGCCCAGTACTGCGTATCGTAGATCGGCGGATTGATCAGCATCGCCTTTTTGCCACCGATCAATAGCTTGTCGGGTTCGTCACGAACGATCATGGCTGGCCCCTGA
>JAPKMV010000058.1 GCA_026645635.1 Caldilineaceae bacterium | reverse complement strand
ACCGTAGGTGCGGTTTTCAACCGCACGTAGCCGCGCGGAGACGGGACTTTGTGCGGTTACAAACCGTAGGTGCGGTTCTCAACCGCACGTGGCCGCGCGACGACGGGACTTTGTGCGGTTACAAACCGCACCTACGGTGAGGCGGAGGGATGGGTTTCCATCCTCCATCAGTGAAAAATCGGTTGGCGGAATCACCCGACCTACTGCAAAGCCGGTTGGCGCAGCGCCGTCGCCAATGTCTGCGCCAACAGCGCCAGGTCGGGCGGCTTGGTCAGGCAGGCGATCACTCCCTGGCCTTCCAGTTCGGCGGCCATGCGGTCGAAAGGATGGCCGGAAAGCAGGATCACGGGGACAGCGATGCTGCGCGACCGTAGGGCCTGCACCAGGCCCACGCCTCCCATGACCGGCATGACTACGTCGGTGATGATCATGTCGATGGGCGGCGCGGCGCGCTCTATCTGCTCCAACGCCGCGCTGCCGTCTGCCGCCTCGGCCACGCGATAGTTCCACTGCTCCAGGATCGTCACCAGCGCATCGCGCAGGATCGCCTCATCTTCCACCACCAGCACCCGTTCGCCGTGACCCTGAGGAGCCGCAGTCGCATCCGCGGACGCGGGCGCGGCGGCGCCGATGGTCAGCGCCGGCAGATAGACGGTGAAGGTCGTCCCCCTGCCCACCTCGCTGACAACGTCGATGTGGCCCTGGTGCTGGCCGACGATGCCGTGAATCTGCGCCAGGCCCAGCCCGGTGCCCTCACCCGGCGCTTTGGTCGTGAAGAACGGCTCAAAAATGTGCCCCAGCGCCTCCGGCGCAATCCCGGTGCCAGTGTCGCTCACCCGCAGGCGAATGTAGGCGTCGGCAGGTGTCTGGGGGTGCACCGCGGCAGGCGCATCGAGCACCCGGTCCAGTTCGACGAGGAGGCGCCCGCCGTTGGGCATGGCATCGCGGGCATTGACGGCCAGGTTGGTGAGCACCTGCTGCATGCGCGTCGGGTCCGCCGCCACCGTCAGATCCCCCGGCCCACACGCCAGCTCGATGGTGATGCTCTCCGGCAGTGTGCGTTTGAGCAGGCTGACCTGCTCCTTGACCAGCGGGCGCAGGTCGAGCGGGCGGCGCTCCATGACAGAGCGGCGGCTGAAGTCGAGAATCTGCCCGATCAGCCGGCTGGCGTGCCAGACCTGCTGGTTGATCACCGCCATCCGCTTCTTGTTGCCTTCGCCCAGTTCGTCCGAACGCCCCACGATCTCCGCGTAGAGGCCAATGGCCGCCAGGATGTTGTTGAAGTCGTGCGCGATGCCCGCGGCCAGTTGCCCGACCGCGGCCAGCCGCTCCTGGCGCATCTGCTGTTCTTCGAGTTGTTTGCGCTGGGAGATGTCCTCTTTAACCGCCACATAGTGGGTGATCTTGCCGTTGACATCCTTGACGCCGGCGATCGAGGCGAGTTCCCAATACAGCTCGCCGCTCTTCTTCCTGTTGCGAAACTCCCCGCGCCACTCCTGGCCGGCGGTGAGCGCATCCCACATCTGCCGGTAGAACACAGGCGACTGTGCGCCCGACTGCAAGATGCGCGGGTTCTGGCCGATGGCCTCCGCGGCGGTGTAGCCGGTCACCTGGGTGAACTTGGGGTTGACATACTGGATGGCGCCGCTGGCGTCGGTGATCACCACAGAGACCGGGCTTTGCTCCACAGCCTGGTTGAGCAGCCGCAGTTCCTGTTCGGCGCGAATGCGAATCTGCCGCTCCGCGTACTGCTGCAGCGCACGCTCCACCACCGGCCCCAGCCGCGCCAGCCGGTCTTTGAGCACATAGTCCGTTGCGCCGGCCTTGAGGCTCTCGATGGCGATCTCCTCACCGACCGCGCCGGAGACCAGGATGAAGGGCGTCTCCGGCGCATGCTCCTGCACCAGCCGCAGGGCCGTCAGCCCGTCGAAGCCGGGCATGTTGTAGTCGGAGAGGATCAGGTCGTAGGTGTGCGCGGCGAGCATGGCCAACAGACCGGTCCGTGACTTGGTCGTGTCGCTCTCGAAGCTGAAACCGTATTCGCGCAAAGTGGCGATCACCAGTTCCAGATCCAAGGGATCGTCTTCGATGAGTAGGACCCTAAGCTGTCTGTCGGCAAATGGCATCACGGTTCTCCTGGTGTTGTGGCCAGCGATGAACGACTGTTGTGCGGTATTGTACGCTCCCCGCGCCAACAAAGCCAGCGCACCACCCCTGAAATGCGCCGACAGTGCAGGCAGCGGCTGCGCCTCAGCCGGCCGGTTTGAGCGTAAAGTAGAAAGTGGCGCCTGCGCCGGGTGCAGCCTCGGCCCAGATTTCGCCGTCGTGACGCTGAATGATGCGGCGCACCAAGGCCAGCCCGATGCCCAAACCCTCGAACTCGTCGTCGCTGTGCAGCCGTTGAAAGACGCCAAAGAGGCGGCCAGCCGAAGTTGGGTCAAAGCCAACTCCGTTGTCCCTGATAAAGAAGACAATCTTGTCGTTATCGGCGTGCGGGGCCGCAGTGACGCCGATTTCGATCACGGCGGGGTTGCTCGGGCCGGTAAACTTGACGGCATTGGCGATCAGGTTCGTCCACACCACGCGCAGCAACGCCGGATCCGCCATCACCGGCGGCAGCGGGGCGATCCGCCAGATGATCTGCCGCCCTTCGATGCTTGTCTGTAATTCGCGCCTGACTTGGTCGACCACCTCACTTGGATCGACTGTGGCGAATGTCATCTCAGCGCGGGAGGTTCTGGAAAATTTCAACAGATTGTCGATGAGTTCACCCATATGCTGGCTGGCATCGATGACATTGTTGAGATAGCGCCGCCCGGTGGCGTCCAACTGCGATCCGAGATGTCTATCGAGCAGCATGACAAACCCTTCGATGTGACGCAATGGCGCCCGTAAATCATGCGAAACGGAGAATGAGAAGGATTCCAACTCGGCATTGGTCTCTTGCAGCGCGCGCGTGCGCTCGACTACCAGGGACTCCAGGTGCTCATGGTATTCGCTGAGTTCTGCTTCAGCGCGTTTGCGTTCGCTGATGTCGCGCACAATGGCGACCACGAACTGCGGCTGGCCGCGCGCGGCGTAAGATGAGGATCTCAGTTCCACCGGCGTGATGTGGCCGTCTTTGCAGCGAAACTGCGTTTCTGCACTGGCGCCGGACAACCAGGTGTGGAGCAGCTCGTCCCGCAGCGTTGCGTCATTCTGCGCCAGCAGGTCGGCCACGACCATCTGCCGAAGTTCTGCCAGCGAGAAGCCAACCAGCGCCGTGGCCGCCAGGTTGGCATCCTGGAAGTGGCCGGCGGCGTTGGTCACGAAGATTGCGTCGTGCGAGGACTCGAACAGGTTCTCGTAGCGCAGCTCACTGGAACGTGCTTTGCCCAGATAGTTTTGTGCAAAAGCCGCGGCGAGCAGCGTGAGCACTGTAAGGAGGAGAGCAAACCAGAGCGTGTTGCGGGAAACGGCAATGGCTGCGTCCAGCAGGGCTGTGGTAGGCGCCAGGGTTAGATCCAGAACCGCACTGTCTTTCAGGGTGATGGCGCGGGTAGCGCGCAAATCTTCCGGTGGTGACTGCCAGTTATCAGAACTGTAGAGCGGGTGATTGGCATCCTCCAGTTGCAGCATGTAGGCGCCCCCGATCTCGGCAATAATCGGCGCAATCAGCTCGTCAACACGGACCGTAGCCAGAATGAACCCCTGGAAATCCACCTTGTCGTAAGTGGGCAGCCACAGGTTGACTTCCAGCGGATCCAACTCCAGCGTGCTTGCCAGCTCACCGATGAGGGCAGCGTTGTCTTCCTCGGGCACAACCTGGTGGATGCGAAAGCGTTCGTCGACCCAGGCGATGCGTGAGATGCCGGCAAACGTGTCGATATAGAAGGCTGCGTCCTTGGCCCACTCGCCCTGGGCGGCGGCACTGCGCGGGGCGCCCCGCGCTGCCAGCCGGCTCAGAGCGCCGGAGAGGCGGTCAAAGCGAGTTTCCGTCTCACTGACATACGAGCGTGCCTTGGCGGCAATGTCGGCATCGAGTTGTGCCAGATCCTTGGTTTCCTCCACTTTCCAAAGGTAGAGCGACGTGGCAACCAAGGCAGCGCCGAGCAGCACGAGCAGTACTTTCGAGGTCAGGAATGCCAGGCCTGACCTGCCGCGCTTTGACATTGCCATCGACGATATCGCTTCCTGTCAGGGTCTTCTAACGTGATGTGCGATTGAAACTGGAGATTTGATTGTGTAGAACACGGATCAGGAGAATGGTACGGATCAGGTCGCCCAGCAGCCGATCCGTTCTATTCTCTTGATCCGTGCTCTATCGCCATCTCCCAAAACGCTGCGTTCCAAAGTAACGCCACTTGCGCCCTGGAACTTATGGTTCAGTCTGTGTCTCCCATGCCGAATTCCAGATCTCTTCCAGGGTTGTATAACCGCGCTCCTCAAGGCCCTGGAGACACGCGTCCCAGTCGGTTTCGATGTCCATTTCGCCGGTGATGAAAGCCTTGCTTGCATTGGCGACATAAGGATCGATCTTCTCATTCAGGAGCCGAATCGCCGCGATGGCGCTTGCATCCAGCTTCAGGTTCGGATCCACGGCGGCGGCGTCGCCGGCTGCCAGCGAGGCGTCCAGAAACTCCACGATCTCCGGTGGTTTCTTGAAGTCTTCATACTCTTCATTCTCGGTCAGGTTGAAAATGGTCTCCAGGCCGTAGGTCGCGGTGTAGTCAGTCACTGGCCCGTTTCTGCCCGCCGGGCCGGGCAGAAACGTCTTGCCGTTCGACGTTTCCGCATAGGTGACATCTTCGACGCCCCACGTCGTCAGCGTCATCCCGGCATCTGAATAGATCGCCCAGTCCAGGAATTGCAGCAGCCGTGCAAAGTCAGGATCATCTGCCATGCGTGCGGGCACGATCAGCCCCTTGCGAAA
This sequence comes from Caldilineaceae bacterium, assembly GCA_026645635.1. GTDB lineage: Bacteria > Chloroflexota > Anaerolineae > Caldilineales > Caldilineaceae > Fredericiella. Next base: position 6,108 of record JAPKMV010000058.1, on the reverse strand, counting down.
CGGGTCGACGGGTGGCAGCGCCTTCTGTCCCAGCGTACTGGCCGGTACGGGGAAGGGCGCCCATTTGCCGTCGGGGACGCCGTTGGCATGCAGCGCATCGTCCCACTTCTTGAAGCCCGACGTGATCCAGGTGACGGTGGCGAATGCCCGCCCATCGGTCAGTTTGTTGGTGAACTCCTCGTCGCTCTGGGTGAAGAATTCCGGATCCAGGATACCGGCGACATAGGCGCGGTGCAGGAAGCGATGCAGTTCACGATATTCGTCCGTCGCCGGTGCATAGCGCCACGCGTCGGTGTCCGGATCGTAGTCGCGGACACCGGCCCAGCCCGCGGGGATGCCGTAGCCGGCGCCCAGCATGGCCAGCAGATGCGCGCCACCCCAAGGCGTCGTGATCGGCGTGGCGTCGGGATATTGCTCCTTCAAATAGACCAGCGCGTCAAACAGTTCGTCGTAGGTGGTGGGCGTCGCCAAGCCATGCTTGGCAAAGAGGTCTTGCCGGTAGATCCATTGCTGCACCTGGATCGGGCGGCGATAGCCCGGCAGGACGTAGTACTTGCCGTTGTCCAGCCGGAGCTTGTCCAGTTCACCTTCCAGGCCGTGCGCTTTGATGTAGGCCATGAAGTGAGGCATCTTGTCTTCATAGTCGCTGAACGGCAGCAGCACCCCGTTGGCGGCATATGTCTCCACCTGATCCGGCCAGACCTTCAGGATGATGTCGGGGATTTCCTCCGACTCCAGCGCCTGGACGATCGCCCGCCCATAGTCGTTGTCGTCGCCCGTTGCGACGTTGAGTACGACATTCTGCTGCTTGCGATATTCGTCCAGGATGAGCCAGTCGGGCTGAAAGGGCTGGGCTTCCCGTTCGTTGTAGAGGACCGAAAACTCGGCGGGCTGAGGCGTGGGCAGCCTGGAGGCAGTGCACCCAGTCAAGAGCGTAGTAAACAGCGCAAGGATACAGAACATTCGCGTGGACATGATCATCTTGCCCTTTCGGTTTGCCCTTTTTAAGGTGACTGGATTTACGCATCTGGGAGCGTTGACGGAGCGTTCCCAGCGCTGTTGGGTAAGGTATATCTGAGTATACGCCCAATATCTTGCCGAAGCAATGAGTATTTTGGGGTTTTGGGGATGTATCCCAGGATTGGGACGCGCCTGCAGTTGGAAGTTGTGCACATGCGGAATGGGGAATCGGCTCGCCCTGTTCCACATTCCCTGTTCCCCGTTCTTCTGTCCGTTCGGCCAGGACAAAACCTGCATCTGGTCAGGGGCATTTTGCCCTGCGCTGCGCTATGCTTGGGGCAGTCGAGCAATCCAGTTGGAGGTTCTTTATGAAACGACAAGCCTTGCCCATCGTAGTTGTCATCCTGTTGGCGCTGATCCTGTGCGCAGGCGCCGTACTGCTGTCGCAGCAGCGCGCACAGACGGCCCACATCGGCACAGTCCCGCCGACCGAGGTCGCGGTGGCGGCCGCGACGCCATCTGCCCTTCCCATCTCGCTGACCGCTGCGGGCTTTCACACGGCGACCCAATGGTCGGTGCAGCCCTCCCTGGCCTATGACGCGCTCAACTTTTTCAACGCGCTGACCGGCGACCCGTTCTATCTGGCCTTTTATCAGGACGAGTACTATCTCTTCCACAGCCAGGCGACGCCGGAAGTCGAGGCGGCGATTGCAACGCTGGACGCGGCCCGGCGGCAATACCAGTTCATCCTCGGCGCGGCGTTGGCGACCATCTTTGCGCCGGGCGATCCTGAGACCATCGACGACCTGCTCGCCCTGGCGGAGGACCCGCAGCCGCTCTACGACGCGCTGCTGCAAAGCGGCCTGGGCAGCACCGCGGAGATCGATGCCAAGTGGCCGCTGTTCGAGAGCCTGCTGCCATCCATCACGACGGTGCTCGAATTCCTGCAAGCCGAAGGGTTCGAGGCGTACTGGCGTGCAAACGTGCTGCCACGCGAGGAGGCGCTGGCGGAGCAGTTGCGCGACCAACTGGCCGTCTACAACGTCGTTCCGGCCGTCGAGACCCTGACGGGTCGGCCCCTGCCGAGCCAGCGCGTGGAGATATTCCTGAGCTATTTCAACTCGCCCTACGGCGCGCGCGTTCCCGGAACGCGTTTCATTATGGAGACGCGCGTGACCGATCCCGAGGCATTTGTCCGCGCCACCGTCCACGAACTGTTGCACCAGCCCTACGATGTCAACAACGCCGAGTTCTGGGCCGCGGTGGACACCCTCAAGCACGACCCGTTTGTCGTGCAGCACTTCGAGACCCACGACATGAACCGGGGCTACAATGACTGGGAGGGGTATATCGGCGAGTCATGTACGGATGTGGCGGAGCAGTTTATCTCCGAGCAACTCGGCCTTGCGCAGCCCATCCGCGAGCGTTTTGGCCGGAATGAAGATGGCGGCATGCATGTCTTGGCGCCGGCGCTCTATGTGCTTGCCCGCGATGAGGGTTTCCCCCACACCGGCGAAACCTTTGAGGCGTTTGTAATCCGCATGGTGCAGGAGCAGAAGTTGGCGCCGGGCAAGCTGGAAGCGCTGACGCAGGAATTTCACAAGCTCCAGTCACGGGGATTGCCAGGTGACTGAGCGAAAAATGACCAAAGGGAGATCGTGAACAAAATGACAACCCAAACACATCCGGATGCACCCACTGAGTTGCGTTTCGGCAAGACCTTTCTCGCCCTTTTCGGCCTCGGCTTCATCGGCGTGTTGTCGTTGATCCCGCTCATCATCAGCCAGGTGGAGGCGCTGCCGCCGGAGCTGCTCAGCCAGCCGCTGCCGGTGATCGTGCTGTTGTCGCTGATCAACCCGCTGATCCTGCTGGCGCTTAGTGTGGCCATCGGCACGCTGCTGGCGCACCGGATCGGCCTGCGTTCGCTCATCGCGGAGAAGGTGCGGACGGGCGCGGCGATCTGGCCGCACCTGCGCCCGCAACTCGTCACCGCCATCATGGTGGGGCTGATCTTTTCAGTCGCAGTGCTGGGGCTGGATGCGCTCCTCGACCCATTTGCGGGAACGGAACTGGCCAACACCACGCCCAACGGTGAAACGCCCACCCTCGGCTCTCTGCTCCAACAGTTGGTGCTGGGTGTCCTCTATGGCGGCATCACGGAAGAACTGTTGCTGCGTTGGGGCGTCATGACGCTGCTGGCCTGGCTGGGCTGGCGCCTCTTGCAGCGCGGCCCCGGCGCGCCCCATCCCGCCTTGATCTGGACCGCCATCGTCCTGGCGGCGCTGCTGTTCGGCTTGGGCCATTTGCCGGCGATGGCGTCGCTGGTCGCGCTGACCCCGCTCATCATCTTCCGCACCGTGCTGTTGAACGCCCTGGGCGGTCTGATCTTCGGCTGGCTCTACTGGCGGCGCAGCCTGGAAGTGGCGATGGTCGCCCATGCAGCCGGTCACGTGGGCTTCTTTCTCGTGAACCTGGGGCTGTTGATTGTGGGTTGATGATTGCGGAATGGTGATTGTGGATTGCGGAATCGGCGACGGCGATGTTCCCCCTTCCGCCTTCCCCATTCCCCGTTGTGGTACAATGCCCGCTAGCGACAGCCCATCAACCAGCGACACCGGTGCACCATGAACCCACTGACCGTGACGGCTCTAACCACCCAGATTGCCATGCTCTTTGAGAACGACGAGCGCCTGCGCGACGTGTGGGTGCTCGGCGAGGTCAGCAACTGGAAGCGCGTGGCCAGCGGCCATGTCTATTTCCGGCTCAAGGATGCTGGGGCCACCATCAACGCGGTTATCTGGAAGCAGCAGGCCGCCGCGCTGCGCTGGCAGCCGCGCGACGGCGACCAGGTGCAGGCGCACGGTTACGTCTCCGTCTACAAAGAGGGCGGCGCCTACCAGATCTATGTCAACCAGATGGAGCAGGCGGGCAAAGGACAGTTGTACGCCCAGTTCGAGCAGATCAAGGCGCAGTTGCAGGCCGAAGGTCTTTTCGACGCCGCGCGCAAGCGCCCCCTTCCCACCCAGCCGCAGCGCATCGGCGTGGTGACCAGCGCCGACGCGGCTGCGCTGCGCGACATCCTGCGCGTGCTCTCCGCACGCTGGCCGCTGGTGGAGGTGATCATCTTTCACACGCTGGTGCAGGGGGCCGAGGCGCCGCGCCAGATCGTCGATGCGATCCGCCGTGCCAATGCCTACAGCGCCAATGCCGCGCCGCTGGATCTGCTGATCGTCGCGCGCGGCGGCGGCAGCATCGAGGATCTCTGGGCGTTCAACGACCGCGGGGTCGCCCATGCCATCGCCGAAAGCGACCTCCCCGTGATCAGCGGCGTGGGCCACGAGGTGGATTTCACCATCGCCGATTTTGTCGCCGACCTGCGCGCACCCACGCCTTCTGCCGCAGCCGCCGCAGCCACGCCCAGCCGCGAGGAACGGTTGAACTGGCTGCGCAACCTGCGCGCCGATGTCATCGCGACGGCTGCTGCGCGTCTTGCTCAGGAGGAGCGCCAACTCGACCAGGCGGCGCGGCGGCTGCAGCGCGTCCATCCGCGGCGCCGGCTTGACCTGCAGCTCCAGCGCCTCGACGACCGCCAGCGCCGCTTGCAGCAGAGCATCGCGCGCCGCCTGGAACGCAGCCAGGCGCGCACCGAATCGGCGCGGCTGCGGCTGGCAACCTTGAATCCGCAAAATGTGCTGGCGCGTGGCTACAGCATCGTCCAGCGCAGCGATGGCCGCGTCGTGCGCGGCCCAGCCGACGCGCAGCCCGGCGCGGTGCTGGTTGTCCGCGCCGCTGGTGGAGCGTATGAGGTAGTGAGGAGCTAGAGGGTGAGGGGGTGAGAGGGTGAGAGGGTGAAGGAAAGTCACCCTCTCACCCCCTCACCCTCTCACCTTTTCACCCTCTCAATTCAATCGTCCCAGCATCACGTGCAACGCCGTCTGCGCCGGGTGATAGTCAGGGTGGAGTGTGACCGCTTGCTGGAAGCAGTCGATGGCGCGCAGCCAGTCGCCGGTGCGTTCGCAGGCGCGACCAAGGTTGAAGAAGGCGTAGGCGCGCATCTCGTAGCGCGGCGCGGCGATGGCCTGTTCAAACCAGGGGATCGCTTCCGCGGGGCGGCCCAGCTCCAGCAGGTACGCGCCGATGTCGTTGTAAGGGTTGCCCAGGTCGGGCGCCAGGGCGATGGCCGCTTCGCACTCGGCGATAGCAGCGTCGAAGAGTTGCAGCCCGGCATAGGCCCAGCCGAGAAAAGTGTGAGCCTCCGCCGTGGGAAAGAGGCGCAGCGAGTGGCGGTAATCCTGGATCGCCGTCGCGAGATCGCCCTGCATCTGCATCCGATAGCCGCGCTGAAAGTACTCGAGCGCCTGCTGCCAGACTTCGATCTGGTCGTCGGGCAGATCCTCCGGTGGTTCCAACATGGATGCACTATGCCATAGCGCGGCGCAGCATGTCAACCAATATACGCTGTCCCGTGCCTCCGCGCCGTTTTCCATTTCTTTCGGGATCAGCGAAAATAGAAGCTCTGCTGGATATCATGCTGCTTCGTCGCCAGTGCACGGACGGCTATGTAGACATCATTTGGAGGAATTGCACGGATGCATCGCAACCACTGGGGACGCACATCCCTGTTGATCGGACTCTTTGCCGCAGCGCTGCTGCTGGGCGGTTGTGGCCTGTTGAGCGGCGCGGATGAGCCGGCGCCCACGCCGACGCCCGAATCGCCGCGCGCCGTGGTGCCCACCTTCACCGCCACACCGGTGACGGAACAGGCGGCGCCGGCTGAACCGACCGCCACCGCCACGCCGCAGGTCATCACGGTGGATGCCGCGGCGGCGAGCGCTGCTGCTGACGCGACGGCTGCCCCGGCAGATGATGGCGCGGCCGCCAGCGCAGAGACAGCCACCCCCGCGCCGCAGCCGCGCCTCACGGTGCAGCAAGACCTGGTCAATGTGCGGCTGGGGCCGGGCACGACGTATGGTCTGGCGGGCACGGCCAACCAGGGCGACGCCTACGATGTCAAGGGCAAGTCCGCGGATGGCCAGTGGTGGCTCGTCTGCTGCATCAACGGCAAGGAAGCCTGGGTCTTCGGCGAACTTGCCACAGTGGAGAATGGCGAGTTGGCGCCGGTCGCCGCGGCGCCGACCGCAGCTGCCG
>JAPKMV010000589.1 GCA_026645635.1 Caldilineaceae bacterium | reverse complement strand
GACCATTAACAATTGACAATTGACCATTAACCATCCGCCTTGCGCCGTTCTTCATAGACGCGCAGGGCTTCCATCTGCGGCGGGGTGATGGTGATAAAGGGCCGCGCCTGCTTGATCAGCTCAACGGCTTCGTCGGCGGTCATGCCCTCGGCGATGAAATAGGCGGCGGCCATCGTCGGCGCACGGCCCACGCCGGCCTTGCAGTGGATGTAAACCTTGCCGCCCTGGGCCACCTGCTCGCGGATGAAGGCCACGCCCTGGTCGAAGTGCTCCGGCGCAATGGCCGCATCGTCCACGGTGGGCAGGTGACAGTAGTTGGCCAGCGCCAGGCCATGTTCGGCGTCGTCGTATTCGATGCGCAGGTTGACACCCGCGGTGAGGCCGTGGCGCTCCAGCGCCCGTTTGCCCCAGCGCCGATACTGCGGACCAACCCAAATCTGCGGCGTCACCTGGCTGAAGCGCGCCACGGGCACGCCCGTCACAAAGGACAGCCCGCGCCCCCACAGCCACTCCAGCGTCACCCACAGCCCCTGGGTGCGCAGCCGCCGCAGGATGATGTCGATTCCCTTATGAATGCTCTTCACCCGCTCACCCCATCACCCGCTCACCTTGTCACTCCGCTCCCACCGAAACGCCTCATAGATCACCGGCGCCCCGCGCAGGATGCAGAGCACCAGCGAAACCCAACTGGCAACCTGCGCCAACAGCCAGACTGGATCATAGAAGGGGGAGGCGGCGGTGCGCAAACCGAGGGTGACGGCGAGGAGCATGAATGCGGCCAGCTTGGCGAAACCGTAGCCGGCGCGCATGGGCCGTCCCGCCACCAGCCACTGGCCCCAGCGCGTGCTCATCTGCGCGTGCGCATTTTCGCCGTGGCTGTAGCCCACCTCGCGCACCGAGTCGGTCAGCGTGCCGCGGATGATGAAGACGATGGGGATCACCATCGAGATCAAGCCGAGTTGGGCAAAGACGACCCAAAAGACCAGCTCCACGGCGCGGTCCACGGCGATGTCGAGCACGCTGCCCAACAGCGTCACCTCATTGCGCTGGCGGGCGATAATGCCATCCACCGCATCCATTAAAATCAAGATCAGGATCAGCGGCGCGGTGACCAACTGCACCACCGCGTCCCCCCAATAGAGCATCAGGATGATCGCAATGAGCAGGGGAAAGCGGGCAAGTGTGATCCAGGTGGCGAGACTCATAGGCAAACTCCAATTGCGCGTTGGCTGCTGTTCCTGCCTGATTATCCGCCAAACTCATACAAATCGCTAATGCAACGACAATGACATGCTGACACTTTTCCGCTAGACTGGGGGCGTGTGAAAAATGTTCGACGGCTTCTGGGAAGTCGTCGGGACTCAAACAATATCTCGGAGGCAATCAGAGTTTATGGGCAAAATTATCGGAATTGACCTGGGCACCACCAACAGCGTTGTGGCAGTGATGGAAGGTGGCAACCCCACGGTCATTGCAAACGCCGAGGGCAATCGCACCACCCCGTCGGTGGTGGCGTTCAACAAGAGCGGCGAACGGCTGGTGGGCATTACCGCCAAGCGCCAGGCCGTCGTCAACCCGGAGAACACGGTCTACTCGGTCAAGCGGCTTATGGGCCGCCGCTACGACGACACCGAGACACAGAAGGCGCGCAAGATGGTCTCCTACAACATTGTCGAGGGACCGAATCATGACGCACGCGTTCAGGTGCCGATCAAGAACAAGAGCTACACGCCCCAGGAAATCAGCGCGATGGTGCTGGGCAAACTCAAGCGTGATGCCGAGGCGTACCTGGGCGAGGAAGTGAAGCAGGCAGTCATCACCGTGCCCGCCTACTTCAACGACAGCCAGCGCCAGGCCACCAAGGACGCCGGCAAGATCGCCGGCCTCGAAGTGCTGCGCATCATCAACGAGCCGACGGCTGCCGCGGTGGCCTATGGCCTGGACAAGAAGAATGACGAGACGATCCTGGTCTTCGACCTGGGCGGCGGCACCTTCGACGTTTCCGTGCTCGAAGTGGGCGACGGCGTCATCGAGGTGAAGTCCACCAACGGCGACACGCTGTTAGGCGGCGACGACTGGGACGAACGCATCGTGCGCTGGCTGGCGGAGGAGTTCAAGAAGGAACAGGGTGTCGACCTGAGCAGCGATCGCCAGGCGTTGCAGCGCCTGCGTGAGGCGGCGGAAAAGGCCAAGATCGAACTCTCCACCGTGACGCAGACGGAAATCAACCTGCCCTTCATTACGGCGGACAGCAGCGGCCCGAAGCACCTGGTGGTGACGTTGAGCCGCGCCAAGTTCGAGCAGCTCACGGCGGATCTGCTGGAGCGCTGTAAGACGCCCTTCTACAATGCGCTGAAGGACGCCGGTCTGTCCGCCAAGCAGTTGGACGAAGTGGTGCTGGTCGGCGGTTCGACCCGTATGCCGATGGTGCAGGAACTGGTGCGCTCGTTGACCAACAAAGAGCCGCACAAGGGCGTCAACCCGGATGAGGTGGTGGCGGTCGGTGCGGCGGTGCAGGCCGGCGTGCTCGGCGGCGAGGTGAGCGACCTGCTGCTCCTCGACGTGACGCCGTTGAGCCTGGGTCTGGAGACGTTGGGCGGCGTGATGACGGTGCTCATCCCGCGCAACACCACGATCCCGACCAAGAAGACCGAGGTCTTCAGCACGGCGGCGGATAGCCAGACGGCGGTGGACATCCACATCTTGCAGGGCGAGCGGCCGATGGCCAATGGCAACAAGACGCTGGGCAACTTCCGCCTGGACGGGCTACCGCCTGCACCGCGCGGCGTGCCGCAGATCGAAGTGACCTTCGACATCGACGCCAACGGCATCGTGCACGTGTCGGCCAAGGACAAGGCGACCGGCAAGGAGCAGTCGATCCGCATCCAGGCCTCGAGAAGATGGTCAAGGACGCCGAAGCGCACGCGGCCGAAGACAAGAAGAAGCGCGAGTTGGTCGAAGCCCGCAACCAGGCTGAAGCTCTCGTGCATGGCACCGAGAAGTCGCTGACCGAGAACGCCTCGATCCCCGCCGTCGCGTCCATCAAGGGCGACGTCGAGTCCGCCATCGCGGCCGTGAAGACCGCGATCGAAGGCGAAGACGTCGAAGCGATCCGTTCGGCCACCAACGCGCTGACGCAGGCGGCCATGAAGATCGGCGAAGCCGTGTACACGGCCAAGGGCGGCGCTGCCGGCATGGACGAAGGTGCGGAAGGCGCGGGCAACGCCAAGCAGGACGGCGACGACGTGGTCGACGCCGACTTCGAGGAAGTGAAGGACGACAAGAAGAAGTCCGCGTAAGCGCGCTGCAATCGCTTTCGCAGCACACGCAACGCGGACAGT
>JAPKMV010000588.1 GCA_026645635.1 Caldilineaceae bacterium | reverse complement strand
TCGCGCAGGCTGGCTGCGGTGGCGGTCCCAGCGGTGGCGCCGTGGTGACTGACACAGTCACCGTGACGGTGCAGCCGCTGGCTGACGTGACCCTGGCCAAGCAGGCGACACCTACCGCGGTGGCCGGTCGCGACATTGCCTATACGCTGACGGTTCGCAACAATGGGCCGTCGGCGGCGGTGGATGTGATCATCACCGACACGGCGCCCGCGGGCGTCACGGTGAGCGCGGCGCCGGGCTGCACGATCAACGGTGCGACGATAGTCTGCGTCGTGGGTACGCTGCCGGCTGATGCCGAACGCACCTTCACCCTCACCGGCAGCGTGGATGCCAACATCCCGCCTGGCGCCAGCCTGGAGAATCGCGCCGTCGTTGTGAGCGGCACGCCTGACCCAGACCCGGCCAACAACCAGGCCGACGCCGACACGAGCATCCTGCGCGTGGCGGATCTGGCGTTGGAGAAACAGGGGCCGAGCACGGTGGTGGCGGGCGAGTACGCCAGCTACGTGATCACCGTGGTCAACCACGGGCCGTCGGCGGCGAGCGTGCGCGACCTGAAGGACACGCTGCCGCCAGGCATGAGTCTGGTCGGCGCGCAGTTGGCGACTGCCAGCGGCGAACTGACGGCCTGCACGGGCGGCATCTGCGAAATGGCACAGGCGCTGCCGGTGGGTGCTGTGGCGACGATGACTGTGCTCGCCCGCGTGGATGCGGCGGCTCTGCCGGGCAGCGTGCTGACCAACACAGCTACGGTGCTGCCGGAGACCAACTCCACTGACCCGAACCTGGCCAACAACCAGGGGCAGACGGCGGCGGTGGTCAACGCACTGGCCTCACTGCGCATCGACAAGATCGACCTGGTGGATCCGGTGGAGCCGGACGGCATCATCGCCTACGTCATCGTCGTCACCAACACCGGGCCAAGCGACGCGCGCGGCGTGGTGATCCGCGATACGCTGCCGCCCAGTGTGACCTTCCAGAGCAGCACCGGTGGCTGCACAGAAGCGCCGACTGGGGTGCTGACTTGTAACGTCGGCCAGGTCGCGGCGGGCCAGCAGGTGGCGATTCAGGTTTATGTGCGTGTCAGTCGCGCCACGCCGAGCGGCTCAGTGCTGCTCAACAGCGTGACACTGACGGCAACTACGCCGTTGACCAACTCGCTGCTGGCGGCGGACGAGCCGACGCTGGTGGTGGCGCGCCCAGGCATTCTGGCCGATCTGGAGGTGCAGAAGCACGCGCTGACGCCGCTGGCGCAGGCGGGCGGTCTCGTCACCTTCACGATGGTCGTCACCAACCACGGCCCATCGCCGGCAACCAATGTGCAGCTCTATGATGTGCTGCCCAACGGTCTGACGCTGGTGAGCGCCACGCCGAGCCAGGGCTTCTGCGAGGCGGGCGTCAACTGCGCGCTGGGCACGCTGGACTTCCAGGCCAACGCCAGCGGCGCACCGATCCTGAAGGGCACGGCGACGATCACCATCGTGGCGCGGGTGCTCGAAACGATGCAGAGCGCCGTGGTGCTGACCAACACGGTCTACGTGACTGCCGATCAGCAGGACCCGACGCCGGAGAACAACATCGACACGGCCAGCGTGAGCACTGTCGCGCAATTCACGGATGTACGCATTCTCAAGGGCGCGGCGCCGACCGTGACCAACGGCAGCCTGCTCACCTACACGCTGCTGGTGATCAACGACGGGCCAGCCGCGGCCCACGACGTGACGGTGCGCGACCCGATCCCGCTGGGCGCAGTCTACGTGACCGCAACGCCTGCGCCGGCGGGTGGTCTGCCCGGTGCGCCGTTCTGGCAGTTGGGCAGCCTGGCCGCGGGCGAGCAACGCACGCTGGTCATGACAGTCCGCGTCGATGCCGGCGCGGCAACGGGCATCTTGCTGCAAAACACGGCCAGCGTCACCACCACAACGCCGGAACTGTCGTTGGCGAACAATACGGCCACGGTAAAGACGCAAGGCTTCGCGCTGGCCGACGTGGCCATCGAAAAGAGCACGGCGATCAGCTACGCGGTGCCGGGCGAAGTGGTGACGTACACCATCGTCGTCACCAACTATGGCCCGTCCACGGCGACCGAGGTCGACGTCAAGGAAGTGCTGCCGCCGGGCATGTCGCCCATCGATGTGACTGCGGGGCAGGGCGTCTGCGTCAGCCAGATCTGTCAGCTCGGCGACGTGCCGGTGGGAGGCACGGTGACCATCACCGTGACTGCCACCGCTGACGGCAGCATCACGCCGGGGACGATCCTGACCAACACGGCGGCGGTCTTCACCGGCACGCCGGACCCGAACCCGGACAACAACACCGATACGGCGCCGATCATCGCCGGGCCAGTGGTGACGCTCCAGGCGCTCAAGCGTTCCGAGGTGCCGTCAGCCACGGTTGGTTCGCTGATCACCTACTCGATCATCATCACCAACCTCGGCCCGTCGCTGGCGCCGCAGATCATCGTCACCGACAACACGCCGGCCGGCTTCCAGTTCGTCGCCGGGACGGCAGTCAACGGCTGCGTAGCGGTCGATCCGGCGCACGTGGTTTGTGACGCCGGCCCGCTGCCGGCAGGCCAGGCGGTGCACTTCCGCCTGATCTTCTACATCGTGTCGGTGTCGCAGGAGATGGTGCAGAACAGCATCTGGGCGAATGCACCGGGTACGGACGAGCCGACCGGCGGTGCGGGTGACGAGACCGAGGTGCCGATCAAGCCGAACCCGAGCGCGATCCTGCTGGCGCAATACGAAATCTTCACGCAGGAAGATGGTCTGCTGCTGGTCTGGGAGACGCTGGCGGAGTTCTACACCTGGGGCTTCAACATCTGGCGCAGCCCGACGCCGAACCGTGCTGCAGCCACGCTGCTCAACCCGGCAATCATCCCGGCGCGGGGCGGCGGCAGCAGCTACAGCCACCTGGACCGCAGCGCAGAGCCGGGCGTGACCTACTGGTACTGGCTGCAAGAGGTGACGGTGGGCGGCTTGACCGCCGACTACGGCGTGGTCTCCGGGCGGCTGCCGGGGACGAGCCGCACCTATCTGCCGCTGGTGGCGGGCGGCGTTCAGGCGCGCGCGGCGGAGCCGGGCGCCACCCCCGACAGAATCTATCTGCCGCTGGTGACGGAGGGCAATAGCGCGGCCTCGGCTGCGGAAGCGCCTACGCCTACGCCAACTCCAACGCCGACTCCAACGCCGACGCCGACTGTGATGCCGACTGTGATGCCGACGGCAGCGCCGGCGCCGACAGCGGTTGATGTCACGCCTGCGCCAGATGCAACAGCGGCGCCCGCAGCCCCCGGCGGGGAAGCCGCGCCGGCCTCTGCCACGCCCACGCCGACGCCC
>JAPKMV010000587.1 GCA_026645635.1 Caldilineaceae bacterium | reverse complement strand
ACTTGGTCGACCGGGAACTGGCCGAACTGGCCGCCGCGCCGCCCAGCGTCACCAATCTGCGCCGTCGCGATGCGCTGACCAGCATCCGCGGCGCGCTGGAGAGCGACGACGGCCGCGGCCATATTGCGCCCGACTCCCTGACCAGCGCGCGGCGGGCGCAGAACGCCTACAGCGACCTCTTCGCCACCGCCGCCGAACTCAACGCCACCGCCCTCCTCAAGGGCGTCACGCAGGAAGGCGGCATCGAGTATGTGCTGCGCCCGCGCAGGGCCACCGACCCGGCCGCAGTCAATCCTGACCTGCTGACCCTCCTCGGCCAGCGCGCCAGTCTGCTCTTTCAGCAGGCGCCGCAGCAGGGGGCCGCCGCGGCCAGTGGCCCCCTGGCATACTTGCGCGCCCGCATCGCCGGCTGGCAGCAGCCGGGCCGCACCACGCACGCACCGCCCGAACCGGCAGCAGCCGCTGCACCCATGTCCTACGCCGACGCGCTCGCCCGCCAACAGCCGGAATGGCTCGCCGCGGTCGCGGCGGAAGCTGTCCTGGACGCCGGCCTGGCCACGCGCACGGCGCTGGAAGCGAAAATTGCCGCGCGCCAGCCCCTCAGCCCGCCCGACCTGCGCCAGGCGCAGGCGCTGGGGCTGCTCCAGGACAAGGTCTTCGTGCAGCTCGTGCCGGGCAACTTCCAACTGACCGGCAACGGCATTATCGTCGCCGACCAGGGTCCGCGCATGGGCGACGAGATCCTCGACGCCAGCGACGGCGTGCTGCAGTTCTCGCAAGCCTGGCGCGAGGCAGCCGGCATCCGCATCTACAGCGACGTCAGCCTCGCCCTTGCCGGCGGCGAGCGCGTCAGCGTCTTCGAGCAGACCGCCGCCACCCGCTACTACGGCCCCGACGGCAAGGAGCTGACCCCGCCCTACAAGAAAGAGCCGGACGCCTTCGCCCCGCAGGAAGACCGGGAGCGACACCGCACCTGGCGCCTGCTCGTGGGGGCAATCAACACGAGGAGCCCCGAACAGTTCTTCACGACGCCGGAGCAGATCGAGAACCTGGCGAAATACTTCGGCATGACCCTCGACGATGTCACCCAAAGCACATCGGTGCGGGAGGGCGAACTCGTGCCGCCCGCGCACAGCCAGCACCAGGGCTATGTGCCGGAACCCAGGGAACCCGACACCGAACTCGAAGCCATCCTCATGGCCGACGACGCAGATCTCGACACGCACCCGTCGGAAGCATTCCAGGTCTTCGACAAGGAACTGGGGACCTGGCGCGACGACCCGCGCCGCGATGACGTGTACGACGGGCTGGGCAACACGGACGACATGGAAAACGCGCTGCGCCAGACCGCCCAGGAAGCGCGCGCCAATGCCGTGCGCACCGGCACGGACAAGGAGCTGCTGAAGCCGCGCCCGGAATACCCCATCCTGGTCCTCGACCGCGCCGCGGCGCAGCAGGCCATCGAAGCCGGAGGAATGCAGTGGTGGCCGGAGGCCGGAGGCCCGCTGCCGCCTGTGTTCACGGCTGGCCCCAGCCAGCAGACCCTGGAGGCGCTGGACGCCGGCCAGGTGCAGGCGCTGCAGGCCAACTTCCTCACCCAGGAAACCTACGTCGCCGGGCGCCGCTACGCACCGGCCGGCTTCCTGGCCGGCCCGCCCGTCGATCCGGGCAAGGCCCTGGCCGGCCCGCAGAGCCAGCGCCGTCAGCAGCGCGCAGCTTCGCCCGGCGGAAGGTATCAAGCGGGCGCGCAGCGAGCGCACGACTTCTTCCAGACGCTCAGCCAAGCCAACCAGTACTGGGTGCGCGGCGAAGATTGGGAATTCCAACATGCCAGCCATCGCATGAACACGATGGCTGGCGGCGTCTTCGACCCCCGCTTCCCGCAGCGCACACCGCAGTATGTCGTGCGGCAAGGCAAGCGCTGGGTCCCGGCCACCGAAGACACGCCCGGCGCCATCACCCAGTGGCTGCCACGCGCACCAGGCACAGACGGCCCGTCCGTCAGCATGGGCATGTTCCGCGGCGGGGATGCAGCCGCGGGTGTCGCTCCGCGTTGGGTGCAGCGCATCGATGTGCTCGACTGGTACAGGCGGCTGCAGGCCGTGCGCAGCCAAGAAGTTCTCACGCCTGCATTGCAGGCGCACGCCGCGGAACTGCGCGCGGAGCTGGAGGCGGAAGGCCGTCCGGTCGCCGGCGCCGATGTGCAGCTGCTGCTGGGCGAACTGCGTCAGGAGCTGATTGACGCCAACGAGGTGGGCGCCTGGCAACTCTACGCCAAGAATCTGCCGCCCGCCTTCCAAGGCCAGCTGCCAGGCTACGACGACCTGCTCGCCCTCACCTATGGCGGCGGCGGTGAGCCGCGCACAAGAGCCACGCGCCTGGAGGAGCAGCGCCAGCGCACCGAGGCGACCAAAGCCTGGGGCGAGCGCATGGCCCTGCTGGAGCCGGAGGATTTCGCCCCGGACACCGACCCGGCCGCCATCGCCCGCGCCGCCGCCGACGCCGAACAGGCCACGCTGTCTATGGCCGCAGAGCAGGCCGGCTATGGCCTGTCGCTCGCGCAGCAGGGCGCGGCGCTCGTCGGCCAGCAGCGGCTGCACAACGGCGCGCCGGTCACCATCGAGGCGATTGTCCCGCCGCCCGCCTACTCCACCGCGCTGGAGCGCACCGGCATCCCGCCCTGGTATCGCTTCGAGACAACGACCGTGCCCGACGCCAGCCGCGCCGCGCCGCTGCAAATGGACTACGCGGAGGACTTCTTCGTCAACGTCGTGGACGCCCAGGGCCACCGCTACAGCGTGCCGTACAGCAGACTGGACGATGGCGACGACTGGGGAATTGCGTTGGCGGCGCCGGCGCCGCTGCCCTACGACATCGACGCCTACGCCGCCGAGATGAACCGGACGATGGCCCCCGCCCCAACCGCAGGGGGCGCCGATGAGGGGGGAGAGCCAGCCTGGACGCCCCACGCCGGCTACGAATTCCCCTTCGAGGAACTCATCGCCGGACGCATGGACGCGTTCGTGCGTGATGTCAGAGAACGGGTGGCCACAGGGCTGGAAGACCTCGAAGCCTGGCGCCAACAGCAGACCGCAGCGCAGACGCAGGCCGTAGAACGGGCGCACGCCGCCGTTCAGGAAGCCGCACCGCCCGCCACATCACCGCCCCCACCCCTGGACAACGCTCCGCCTGCGCCGTCCCCACCGGCTGCGCCGGCAGGCTATCCCTTTGCTGCCGGGCAGTTCGTCGAGGTGACCGCCGGCCCCTTCGCCGGGCAGCAAGGAACCGTGCAGTTCAACAGCCGCGGCGAACCGTACCTGGTCGCCGAGAATGGCGTCACCCTTCCCC
>JAPKMV010000586.1 GCA_026645635.1 Caldilineaceae bacterium | reverse complement strand
ACATCGCCTGGATCCGCATCAGCAAGGCGGCGGCGGACAAGGGCTTCCGCCTGGAGCACTTCGGCAAGATTCTCCACGCCCGGCTGCACGGCGACTTCGGCGCCATCGTCGACAAAGTGCAAGTGACGATCTACACCGACAAGACCAAGGTGGAGAAGTGGCTGGAGATCGCCCGCACGGCCTATGACGAGCGCAACCGCCGCCTGGCCGACCTGACCGACGAAGCGGTGGACGAGTTCTACTCATGCACGCTCTGCCAGTCCTTTGCGCCCAACCACGTCTGCCTGGTGACGCCGCAGCGGCTGGGGCTGTGCGGCGCCTACAACTGGCTCGACTGCAAGGCGTCGAACCAGATCAACCCTACCGGCCCCAACCAGCCCATCCCCAAAGGGCGGCTGCTTGACGACTTCAAGGGCTACTGGAACGGCACCAACGAGTTCCTGCAGCAGGCGTCGCACAACCAGGTGCAGGAAGTGGCGATCTACTCGATCATGGAAAACCCAATGACGGCGTGCCTCACGGCGGACACGGAAGTGCTGGTCGACGGTCGCGTGCTGCCGCTGGGTGAAGTGGTGAACAAATGGCAGCCGACGGACGCCGCGCAGGTGACGACCATCGCCACGCTGGGCAAGCTGGCGCCCAGCCAACTGCTTGGCGTCCACAAGAACCCGGCGCCGGCAGAATTGATCCGCATCAAGACCAAATCCGGGCTGCAGTTGACGCTGACGGCCAACCACGAGGTAGCGGCGGATCGCTGGGGACAGAACGGGCATGGCCCGTGGGTGCGGGCCGACGAACTCCACGCCGGCGACCGCGTCTATGCGCTCAAGCATCTCCGCCTGGAGGGCAAGACGCCGCTGGCCATAGACCTGCTGCCCGCCAGCTTCCGCGTCGCCGACGCTGCGCTGCTGGAAGAAGTGAGGCTGGGCCTGCGGGCAAAGTTTGGCTCCGTGAGCGCCACCTATCAGGCCCTCGGTCTGGTGGAGCCGGACGCGCGCGTCGCCTCGCTGCCGCTGACAGTCGTGCGCCAACTGGTCGCAGCGGTGGGCGGCGATTGGGAGGCGTTCAAGCTGCGGATCAAGGAAGTGGCGCCGCCCAGCGGCCATCCCCGCGCTGCATTGGTCGAGTTGACGCCGGATCTATTCTACCTGTTCGGCTTGTTCGCCGCCGACGGTTCGGTGGATTGGCGCGGCCCCGGCTGGAGCCGCATCAACTTCACCAACAGCGACCCCAGCCTGCTCGCAGCGTTCGCCACACGCTACCGCCAGATCTTCCCGGACGCGGAGCTTGGTCAACGCAGCAAAACCGGCGGCGGTGTGATCGGCGGACGCCAGATCACCGCGACCCAGGAAAGCTACGATCTCTACAGCAACAACTTCCTCTTCGGCGTGCTGGCTGATGCCTTCGGCGTGCGCAAACAGGACGCGCCCACCTGGGCGCTGAGCCGCCTGGCTGGCCTGCCTGAGGCGCACATCGCCGCGTTCCTGGCTGGCGTCTTCGACGGCGACGGTTCGGTGCGGCTGCGCACCTACGCCGACCGCTGGCCGGTGGGTGAAGCGTACCTGAGCCACAGCGACGAGCAGGCTGCCCGCGATCTGCAATTGCTGCTCAAGCGGCTGGGCATCCTGAGCCAACTGCGCCAGGATCGCACCGTCTGGCGCGTGGAACTGCACGGCGCCAACCTGCGGCGCTTTGCCGAGCTGGCGCCGGCGCAACATACCGCTAAGGCGGCTACACTGGCCAAAATCGCCGCGCTGCCCCGGCCGGCGCCGGACAAAACCCAGGAGCAGGTGCTGCCGTTCAAGGCTGGCCTGGCCCTGGCCGAACTGCCAGAAAGCCACACGGTGCTCAGCCGTTCGACGCTGTTCTACTACAAGACCGGGCGCTCACGCCCCGTTGCGGACAACCTGACGGCGGTTGTAGAAGAAGCCCCGGAAACTGCCGTGGCCCTGGCGCCCTATCTCGACCCGGACTACTTCCTGGACACCGTGACCCAGGTGGAACGCGTGGCCAACGATGGGCGATACAGCCATGTCTACAACCTGAGCCTGCGCGACATCAACAGCTATCTGGCCAACGGCATCCATGTCAAGAACTGTGGCTGCTTCGAGTGCATCGCAATGGTCATCCCCGAAGCCAACGGCATCATGGTGCTCAGCCGCGAAGATCCCAGCATGACGCCTGCGGGCATGACCTTCTCCACGCTGGCGGGCATTGCCGGCGGCGGCCTGCAGACACCGGGCATCATGGGTGTGGGCAAGTACTACATGCTCAGCCCGAAGTTCATTGCGGCAGACGGCGGCTTCAAGCGCGTGGTCTGGATGTCCAGCTTCCTCAAGGAATCCATGGACAAGGAACTGCGCGAGGTGGCCGCCCGCGAAGGTGATCCGGAGCTGATCGACAAGATCGCGGACGAGCGCATCGCCACCACGGTCGAAGAACTGCTCGCCTATCTGGAGGAGAAGGGGCACCCGGCGTTGTCGATGGCGCCGATCTTTTGATGGGGTGGTGATACTGTGGGGTTTTGGATTTTTGGGGTCTTGGGGTGCTGACGCCCCAAGACCCCAAAACCCTAAAACCCCAGTACATCAAGACATCACCCCCCAACGACGCAAACACGCAAAGGAGCGTACACATGCCGATTCAAATACCGGTTGAAAAATGGAGCGGTAAGGTCAAGGAAGTCACCATCGGCGCGACGGCGGCGCAGGGGGGAACGCGGCGCTGCACAGTGACGGTGGGCGGTGCGACGACCTTGCCGTTTTTGCACTTCGAGGGGCAGATCCCGCACCCACCGCTGGCTGCGCTGGAGATCCGGAGCCGGCGCCCGGCGGACTGGTCGCCGCTGCTGCTGGAGACGTGGGGCGCGGCGGTCGATGACCCCGGGGCATGGGCCAAAGCCGCCGAGGCGGCTGGCGCCCATCTGCTGGTGCTCACCTTGGCGCTGGAGGACAGCGCCGCCGATGCGCGCCGTGTCCTGCGCCAGGTGCTGGACGCCACCGGGCTGCCGCTGGCCGTCTTCGGCCCTGGCCAGGCGGAGAAGGACAACGAACTGATCATGGCCGCGGCCGAAGAAGGCAAGGGCGAGCGGCTGCTGCTGGGCGTCTGCGAAGACAAGAACTACCGCACCATCGTCGCCGCGGCGCTGGCCCACGGCCATCTGGTCGATTCGCGCACGCCGATGGATGTCAACCTGGCCAAGCAGTTGATCATCCTGATCAAAGACATGGGCATCGGGCTGGAGCGCATCGTCATGGACCCGTCCACCGGCGCGCTGGGCTACGGCGTGGAGTACGGCTACTCCGTCATGGAGCGGCTGCGCCTGGCCGCGCTGCAAGGCGACGCCATGACCCAGCTC
>JAPKMV010000585.1 GCA_026645635.1 Caldilineaceae bacterium | reverse complement strand
TGGTAGCGTGCCCACTGCTGCTCGAACCGTTCGGTGGCGTGGGCGTAGAGTTCCAGATCGAAGCGATTCAACTCCTCCAGCCGAGCAGCCGCGTCGGGCGCAAGTTGATCCCGGTAGCGGATGGTCGGGGCGATGCGCTGCGGGTTGACGTTGGCTTGGGGCAGCTTCCCCGGCATGGGGATGCCCAGCAGGTCGGCGATCAGAAGCAGCGATTCAGTGTAGCGTTCGGTGAGGCCGACCACGGCCATTTCGTCCAGCCAGGTGACGGCGCGGGTATGAAGCTCGGCATCATCAGGCGCCGCACCGCTCCCTTCCAACCACGGGAAGTCGAGCCAGGAGACGGCGTTGAGCGGCCCGCGCAAGGCAGGCTGGGTCGCCTGGCGCACGGCTGCGAGGTCGCACGCACTGCCCAAGATGCGGCTTTGGGCGTTGGCGAGGAGATCGTCCATGACGCCGCTGCGGATACAATCGTCGGCTGCAACATACAGCCAGGGTTGCAACGCCGCCAAACTTGTCGCCGTGAAGCGGTGCCCGTGGTCGCGCGCCGTGCGCTGAATGCCGTGAAGATCGGACACCGCGCGCTCGATCGGCTGGCGCAGCAAGGTGACCGACGCCAGTTCCGGCCGCGCCAGCCAGTCGAACATGCCCCTGCCCAGGTGCCAACTGTGATAGCAGGAGACGCGGCGCAGATGGGCGGTTGTCACGCCTGGGAGCGTCTCTACCTTCAGATCCACATAGCCACGCCGGCCGTACGCGGCGCGCAGCCATCGACCCAGGGCTGTGCCGCCAGTGCGGGGCAGGTGCATAAAGTAGACGGGCGGCGGGCGGAAGCGCATCCTAACCGTCCCTCTCTGGTTCGGCCACAGGCAACGCCAGATGTTGGGCCATGATCTCTTTGCTCACGGCTGACGGAGCTTGCTGCCACGCTCGCGTCTGCTCGCACGCATAGGCGTGGACGATGGCCGAAATCTGTTCACTGCCGCGACTGATGCTACGATCCCACACCAGCGGCGGCCCAATCACGATCCGCACGCGCCCATCGGCCAGCAACACCGAGGAATAGGGCAAAATTGCTGCGCCGGTGGCTACGGCCAGCTCGGCGAAGCCGCGCGTCAGGCGATGGAGCCGGTCCCCGATCACAGCCGGGACGCCGTTCGCCGCATTCTGCTCGTCACCCGCGATGGCGACCAGTCCGCCTCGCATCAACACATCGTAGGCATCTCTGGCGACCAACGTCCGCGCCGCAGCCCACGCCTCAGCGTTGCGCCGGTCGAGGCTTTCCGCCTTTTTGCGATATTCCGCTGACCCGACCAGGATCATAGAGGGGTAGCAGAATCCGAAGTAGCGCTGAGTGGCATAACGGGTGGGCGCGTGGACGCCAACCAGCAGTACGCCACCTGCCAGGACTGCCTGTGTCAAGTGCTCGGCGCCATCGACGAGGAAGTACTGCAACCAAAGATCGCTCTTTGGCGGGCTATTTAGCGCCGCATTCAGTTCGGACATCAGCGCCGACTTTGGCTGACCAGGTCGTGCATCGGCACTCACCTCGGCTATCCAGCGCGCCAGAAGCGCGTTCCCCGTCAGGCTGAGCGCCACTTCCTGCGGTGCCTGCGCCGCCGGTGCACCCAGGCTGGCCGCAAACTGGCGCACCAGTTGAGCCTCCTGTGGGTAAAGCAGCCGCTGCGTCCAGGGCTGCGCGTACCAGCGCAGCAGC
This sequence comes from Caldilineaceae bacterium, assembly GCA_026645635.1. GTDB lineage: Bacteria > Chloroflexota > Anaerolineae > Caldilineales > Caldilineaceae > Fredericiella. Next base: position 1,646 of record JAPKMV010000585.1, on the reverse strand, counting down.
CACTGCACCCCCTCGAAATAGGAACGGCGAAATGCGTGTGCCTCGACGGCGGCGCGGATCCGCACGCGCATGTGCTGTGGCAGCGCACGGGTGCGGTGCTGCCAGGACAAAGGCCGCTTTCGGACGGAAGACGACGCGACAGCCGCTCCTGTTGCGCTAGGGTGTTGCGCTGGCACATACACAGGGTCGCCCACCAACAGCCGGGTCAGGTGCGCCACCGTCGGCGCGCGGAAGAACTCCGTGGGCACGCGCTGCCCGGTCGCTTCCTCTACGGCCAGCACGAAGCGCAGCAGGGCCAGCGAATCGCCGCCCAGGTCGAAGAAGTTGTCCTGCGTCTGCACCGCAGGCGTCCCCAGCATGTCGCCCGCCAGGGCCGACAACGCTGCTTCCAGCCGATCCGGGTCGTCGCCCGCGGCGCGCAGCATGGCGTGCGCCAGCAGCTGGGGGCGATAGCCGGCCTCCAGGTATTTGCGGCGGCTGGCGGCGCGGCCAATCTTGGCGTCCGCCTGCACCACCCAGCCTTTGGGCACGAAGCGGATGTCGGCCAGGGTCACGTCCAGGCGCGCCGCGACCCGGCGCATGATCTCTGCCCGCCAGGCGTGGCATTGTGACGCGGACTCATCCTCGCGAAGTTCGCACACCAACACTGCGGATTCCGTGCCAACCGTTTCATCGCGCAGGCCGAAAGCCACACTCAGGCGCCCGCGGTCGCCGAGCAGGCTTGTGGCGATCTCCTCAATTGCCTGGGGCTGAATGTTCTGGCCGCCAACGATGAGCAGGTCGTCTTTACGGCCGAGGATGAACAGTTCGCCTTCCGCCAGATATCCCAGGTCGCCGGTGCAGTACCAGCCATCGTGCATGACCTGCGCCGTGAGTTCCGGCTGTTCCCAATAACCGGAAAAGCAATGGTCGGAGCGCACCAGAATCTCACCGGCTGTCCGCTCAGGCACATGACGGTGTTCCGGGTCAACGACGCTGACCTCCGTACTGGCGATGGGCCGGCCACAGCCGACGACTGCCTGCGCATTGCTGCTGTCGGACGCGACGGCGGTGGCGATGCCCTGACCGCGCAGCAGTTCATGATCCACCAGGTCGAGCTGCACCGGTAGCCCCAGAGCGCTAAACGATACACCGGCAACCTGTTCGGCCATGCCGTACGCGCCACAAATCGCTTCGGCGCGCAATCCCGCCGGGCCAAACTGCTTTTGAAAAACCTGAATACTCGCCCAGGTTGTCAGTTCTGCACCCACAACAACTGTGTGCAGACTGTCGAGGCGATACGCACCGACCTGATGTACAGGAATCCGGCGCACCATGAAATTCAGCGCAAAGTTGGGGAGAAAGGTCAGCGCCCCACGGTAGGTCGTCACGGCCTGCCACAGCAAGCCTGGGCTGGCGATCCAATCAGCCGGACTGACGTGGATCGACGACTGCCCCATCACCAGAGGGATCAAGAGGCAGAGCATCAAACCGCCGTCGTGGTTGAACGGCATACAGCCGACCACTGACCCGCCAGCCCGGTGCCGGGCATCATACACCTGGCGGATATTCGCCATGACAGCCCGTTGCGACAGGACAGCCAGCTTGGGCCGCCCTGTCGTCCCGCTGGTCAATTGCAGGTAGAGAGGCTGTTCCGCGTCGCGTTC
>JAPKMV010000584.1 GCA_026645635.1 Caldilineaceae bacterium | reverse complement strand
GCCCAGTCTGCGCGATGGATGGGACGGGCGGTGCGTTGGCTGGTGGGGGTCATCGCCCAGGCCCATATTTCGGTGTCTGCGCTCCAGAGGCGCGCTTTGTTGCCTAGGGCGCCCTCTGGCACGGAGGGGTCAGGGAAGACCGACTCCGTGATCTTGGGGTCTTTGGACAGCTTGACCTCTTCCATCCCGCTGTACGTGCCCGCCTTGATCTCATCGAAGGTCGTGTCCAGATCTTCGACGGTGACGCCGGCTTCGGTCAGGATGGCTTGCCAGTCCTCGAAGCTGGGGGCGGTGACGTTGGCGGTCTTGCCCAGTCGGTAGTAGAAGTAGCCGATCCACATCTTCTCTTGCTTGTCGGCCTCGTCGTCGGTGGCCTTGGGGTCGCCGGCATACCAACCGATGGTGCTCATCTGCGGCACGACGCCGGCCTGGAGCATTTCGGCGGTTTGCAGCTTCTTGGGGTGGGCGAACACGTCAGCCGCGTTCACGTCTTCCAGGTGCTGCACGTAGCGGGTGCTGGGCTGGTTGGACTGGCCGACATAGAATGGCTCGCCGGTGCGCGGGTCGGTCAGGAAGTAGATGGCGGTATTGTTGGTGTCGCTGGCGAAGGCTGACTGGTTGCGGGTGTCGGTCATCAGCTTGCCGGTGCTGCGGTCCCAGTCGGGCAGGCTCCAGCCGGCCGGTGCGGGCGCGCGTCCGATCTCCGGCAGCCACATGTTCATGCGTTCGAGGGGCTGATACATGGGCTGGCCTTCGGGCTGGTCGGGGTAGATGCTGCTGCGCGCATACCATGCCTGGATGCCGGGCAACAGATCGACCAGAGTGCCGGCGGCGAGGGCGTCGATGGCGCGGATGGATTGCAGCGATTCGCCGAGCGCGCCCGCGGTGACTTCGTTGCCGTCGGGCGGCTGCTTGACTGTGACGCCGAGCAGGGTGTTGGTGGCGGAGGCAAAGAGCGCCTCTTGTCCGACGACCCGGAAGCCCAGGGCGAGCAGTTCATGCACCTGGGGCGGGTAGTCGCGTTCGGCGCCGGTGTCCCACTGCTCGTCGTAGAGCACTTGCTGCGCCATGAGCGCCAGGCTCTCATCGACGCTGCCGGCTGCGGCCTGCGCCCCGATCCAGCGCGCCACGCGGTAGCGGTTGAACTCGTCGTCTGTGCCGACTGGCGTCCCGATCGCCATCGCCGCGTCGCGCAGCGGGCGGCCATAGGGAACCAGGCTGAGACCCACTTCGCCGGGGTCTTTGCCCATGAGCAGCGCATAGAAGGGGAGCGGGTTCAGCCCGACCATTCCGGCTGCAGCGGCGAACTGTTCGGGTAGGGTGTCGGCGTCTTCCCACATCTGCTGCGCGTAGGGGTTGCCCATCATGCGCACGATGCCGGTGACCTGTGCGATGAGGTTGCCCGCCTGTGGCCCATCTTCCCAGAGTTCCAATGCCTGGTTGTAGCGTGCAGGTTCTCCTGCGTTTTGCTGCTCTTCGATGCGGGCAGCCGTGGCGAAGTTGGCGACCAGGCCCAGGGCGATAGGGTTGCGCAGGGAACGCCCGATCCAGTTGACTCCGGTGCGCGTGCCGAAGTAGCTGAAGGCGAAGATATTGCCCAGCCACGAGTCGAGGTTGGTCTGATGCGTCGGCTCCAGCATGATGTTGCCGGCCGTTTCCTGCGCGTAGTCCAGGCCGCGCACTTTCACGGCGTCGTTGAGGCCCAGCAGTTCGCTGATGTAGTTGCGCAGTTCCGGCGTAGCGGGGGCGTTGCCGTTCAGGGTGCCCAGCCGTGTCAATTCGGCGGCGAGTTGGGCGCGGGTGTTGTCGCCTGTGTGCGCGATGACGTAATTGCGCATGGCATCGACGACATCGACCGGCAACTGCAACTGCGCGTCGCCGGCCATGCGCGTGAAGACATCGTTGTAGACGGTCCCGGCCACTTGCCGGTAGAACTGCTGCTCCGCCCCAGCGAACATGGACGCGTACATGGCGCCTTCGCCGACGCGGATGCCCACCGGCCCCACGGAGAGTTCGGCGTTGGTGGTCCAGACACGGCCGCCGGCCATGCTGGCCTGCGCCATCGGGGTGTCGTAGAGTACGTTGCCGACACGGTCAGTGTGCATGATGCCGTATTCATTGGCAGCGGGCCGGCTGAACGGGAACCACTGGTCGAAGGCGAGGGCGGCTCCGTAGATCCGGCTCTTGGCGCTGTCGGAAAGTCCAGCCCACAGGCCGCCGCTGTAGCCGGCCAGCCTTCCTTGCTCGTCGGCTTTGGGATAGCCGATGAGCCAGTTGGCCCAGCCGCGGGCGTTGCCGAAGGATTTGCTGGTCGTGCCGACATAGCCGGCTGCGCCCAGTTCAATCTCGCCGGCCAGAGAGCCGCCGTAGCGTTCGGTGGCGTAGGTTGTGCCGTGAGCGGAGAGCGCCTGGGCGGTGGCGTCCAGGACGCTGGTGTGCAGCGTCTGCCCTTCGGCGGCGGCGATGCTGTGGGCGTTGACGGTGTTGCCGAGCCAGACGCCGGGCGTGAGGTTGAGCAGGATTTCGGCCAGCAGCGAGCGCTGAATGCCGGCCGCTTCGCGCATCAGCCGTATGGTGACCGCCTGCTGGTCGGCGCCGTAATATTGCGTGCCGACAGCGAGCATGGCCTCGTTGTAGTCGCGCTTCCACTGGTCCGGCGTGTAGACGCTGCCTGCTTCCTGGCGCATCCGGGCGATGGCTTCCATGTGCTCTGTTACGGCGAAGAGGGTGTCCTGCGCGCTGGCGAGGATGGGCTGCACCTGCTGGAAGTCCTTGTCGGCGATGCCGGCGCCGAAGCGGAACATGCCGGCTGCGTCTACCTGGTCGTCCATGTTGTTGAGCATGGCGCCGGGGATGCCCTGGAGCAGGAGGGCGGGGTCTTGCGCCAGCAGGTTCATGAAGACGACGTAGTTTTCCGGGTCGTCGGTGGCTGAGGTCATCAGCGACCCGATCCTGTCCATGACTTCACGGAAGCGGATGGCGCTGGTGGTCAGGTTGTCGTTGAACGGGAAGAGGTTACGGCCGAGGGCGGCCAGCCCCCGCGAGCGGCCCGGGCTGCCCATCGTTTGCATGGCCAGGTCAGTGGCGTTGTTTTGCGGGCGGTTGGCGGCGTCCCAGCGTTCGACGATCTCGTCAGGGCGGATGAAGTATTCCTGCCACTGGGCGCGTTGACCGGCGCGCAGGATGACGGGCGGATTGCGCTGCGCCAGCTCTTCGGGTGTGGGGCGCATGAGCACGCGGATGAATGTGTCGCCGGTGTTGGGGTCCTGCATCTCTTCGCCGATGATGCCGAAGCGCGCTCGTTCGCCGGGCCGGCGCACATAGCCGTGTATCGTGGGGTTGGGCTGGTTGGCGGCTGCAA
>JAPKMV010000583.1 GCA_026645635.1 Caldilineaceae bacterium | reverse complement strand
CCAAAGCACCGCGCGGCGCAGGGAACGCTCCGCCAGGTTATTGGTCGGTTCGATGTCATCCACGGTAACAAAGGTCCACAGTGCGTCCTCCGCTTTGAGGAGGTTGTGGCAAGTCTGTCGGGTTTGCGGATGCTCGAGTCCAGCGCCTTCCAACAGGAGTTGGTGGACAGTGGTACAGCCACGCCCGCTTGTTCTCTTGCCGCCAGCCAGTTTCGTCAACGTTGACTGCTGGCTGTTGCTGGATGTACATCTGCGCTGCTTCTACTGGTTTGGCCAGCGCCTCACTGACCGCCGCTTGTACCGCCGGAATGCTCCCAACGGCCATCTCAACGTGATAAAGGGCTGCCATCCCTTCAGCGATATCCCGCTGACTCAAGCTCATTCGCCCGCCGAGGTACCCAACGACCGCCTGCACCCGTGGCCCGAAGCTGCCAGACGGCATTTCGGCGGGCCATTCCGCCGTTGTTACCGTTCCGCACGCAATGCAACACAGACTGTGGCGCCGATACTCGGTGATTTCCGGTTCCACGCGTGGTACTTCCGTCACCTGGCGCCGTTCGGGATTAGGGTCGTCGCCCAGCAACAAGGCGCCGCACCCGCTACAACTCGTTGGTCGTGCATCAACGATAGAGGCGACTTCCTCACTTGCCTTCAGCAAACGCGTATGACCTTCATGGCCTGGTTGTCCACCACGCCGCCGTGCAGACGCTGCTTCCGGCGGACGTACAGCCTTGTTTGGCCCATCCGAAGATGGCGGTTTCGACGAGTTTTGCGAATTCTGGTTCACTCGCTCTTCCAGCTTCCTGATTCGCTCACGCAGTTGTTCATTCATCTGCATCAACGCCAGCACTAACTGACGCACACTCGCTGGTGTCGCTGACCATTCTTCGGCTGGAATTCCCGACGGACCTGTTCCTCGCTCATGCGTATATCGCTACCAATTCTTGCGCTTTGAGTTTGCAATTTTCATTACATTCGCACTATTTTGGGGGCAGTTTGTAACTACCTGAACGGTTACTGGGGTGGCTTTACAAACAGGCAATGAAGGATCGTGACACAATGGACGAGAACGCTCAACCCGCTGCCAGCGGCGTGTGCCCGGAATGCGGCGCACCGACCGTCGATGGCCTGAGTTGCCGGGAACAACTGGACGCCATCGCCGCGTGGGAATGGCAAGACCCGGCCTTGCTGGCGCAGCACTTCCTGACGGTCGCATCCTACAACTTGCAGCACCCGGCGCAGTTCACGGATGCCGCCATCGCCGGTCTGCGCGAGCTTTTCATCGCGCATCTCGACCAGGGGATGGCGGTGGTGGAAGTGCGCCGGCGCGTGGGGCAGCAGGCCGCAGGCAGTGTGACCGTGCTCAAACCGGCAGCGGAGCGCCGGCCTGTGTTGCGCCACTGGCCGATGACAATCGCCGATGTCTACAGATCGGGTCAGCCGGAGGGCGCCGCCGATCGGGTCAGGGCGTGGGCAGCCAGTATCTGCAAAACGGACTATCGCTGAGAAGCTACTTTGTGAAGGCTCCTTTGACGCAGAGGCGCGGAGGCGCAGAGGTTCGCAGAGAGAGAAAACTCGGTGCGAGCCTGTGGCAGTTTCTCTGCATCTCTGCGACTATGCGTTGAAGTGGGTGGCTTTACAAACAATCTCTCAGAACAGCGTGGCGTGATCGAACGGCCAGTAGCGCAGCCAGACGCGCCCCATGATCTGGTCGCGGGTGATGGGGCCAAAGGCGCGGCTGTCGTTGCTGTTGCCGCGGTTGTCGCCAAGCACAAAGTAGGAAAGCGGCCCAAGCGTCAACCTCGGCATGTCGTACTCGATGGTGTCGTGGGGAAACGGCTCTTCGATGGGCGCACCGTTGACGTAGACCACACCGCGGCGGATCTCCACCTGCTCACCCGGCAGCGCCACAATGCGCTTGACCAGCATCTCTTCCATCAGCGGCAAATCCACGACGACGATGTCGCCGCGTTCAGGCGCGCGCATGCGGTAGCTCAACTTGTCGACGATCAACCGTTCGTTGGGGTGAAGGTTCGGCTCCATGCTCTGGCCGAAGACGATGGTGGCCTGCGCCAGAAAAAGGTGGACGATCAGCGCCAGCACCAAGGCCGGCACGATGATCTGCAGCGCTTCTTGCGCGGCGGTGCGCAGCGCATCCCAAAAGCCTGTGTCATCCGACCCCGGCTGGGGCGCATCTTGTGGCGGATTGTCTGACCGCCCGTCGCCGGGCGCGGCGGGCGGTGGCGTCAACTCAAGATCGGACATCGGCAACCAGGCACCTTTTCAACATTGCGCCCAGTATAACCAACTGTGCAGGCGCTGTCCAACCGTCGATGGCTTACGAATTCTGGATCGCGACAATCATGCCGACGATGCTAAAGATAAAGCAAAATGCCAGCCCAATCAACACCAGCGCCGGAAGCACGACCACCATGATGGCGCGCCCGCTGCTCAGTTGATGCTCGACCTTCACCGCAAAGTAGGCAAGCACCAGGGTGTAGATGCTGATGAGCGGCGTCAGGCAGCTCACTACGGGCACGATGGAAAGCAGCGTGCCGACGATGCCCAGCGGCGCGCTGAAGGCCGCGCTGAGATAGGCCAGGCGCCCATACTCGCCGGTCCCGCCCAACAGCCTGGCGATCAGGTGATAGACGCCGACGCCGATCAGAAACCAGACCGGCACCATGATGATGTTGGCCAGGCTGGAGAAGCCGGCGCCGGCTGCCATGTTGCCCGGCAGAAAGCGCAGCGCCTGCTCCACCTGGGCCAGCTCAGCCGGCGGCAGATCCAGTTGCTGGAGCGCCGAAGGCAGCGCGCCCTGGATGGCGCCGGCAAATATCAGCGACGAGATCAACCCGGCGATCGCAGCCACGACGCCGTAGATAGCCATCCAGATGACCGCAGTGGTGACCGTGGCGTCAGGTTTCTGGCGCAGTTCGACAAAGGTGGCTTCATTCGGGCTGGTGGACGCCTTAAGCCAGGTCTGCCATAGTTCAGCAAAATTCATGTTGTCCTTCTCCTCTCGATGGTTTGAGCTACGGTTTGCGCGCCCGCTGCCGCCCGAGCACGGCGCCAAATGCCAGCCCCAGGATGATGCCGATCACGATGCCGACGATGAGGTTGTTCATGGCAACCCCGATTGCCACGCCCAGGGCAATCCCGACGCCCAGCCCGATGCCGACGGGGCTGCGCTTGATGTCGGTTGGCGGTTTGTTGGCGGGCGGTTTGTTGGCTGGTGGTTGGCTGGGTGAATTGGTCATGGCAAGCCTCCTCGCAGGCAATCAATGTGGATTATGCGGCCGCACTTTGCTCCGGTTGCGCGATTACAGCAGCTTCACGCACGGGAATTCATACGCCTATCAGTG
>JAPKMV010000582.1 GCA_026645635.1 Caldilineaceae bacterium | reverse complement strand
CGGGACTTTTTCGATCTGGCGACGCTGGACTTATCGCACATTGTGTTGATTGCCCTGGCGGCGCTGCTGTGGCTTTTCCTGGTGCGGATAACGTGGCGCCGGCGTCTGTTGGAACGCTTTTTCGGCGTTGAGTTGACACCGGGTGCATAATTGAGATCGAACATGAATGCGAAAATCCTGGTCGTAGATGACGACCGCACGCTGACTGAGTTGATCAGCTATATCCTCAACCGTGAGGGCTTTACGCCCATCATCGCCGCGGATGGCGCGCAGGGGATCGCCGCATTCGTCGAACATCAGCCTGATCTGGTGGTGCTCGACGTGACGATGCCCGGGCTTAGCGGTTTCGAGGTCTGCCAGCGGCTGCGCGCGCTGACCGCCACCACGCCGATCATCATGCTGACGGCGCAAGGCGCCGAGGAAGAAATGGTGCGCGGGCTGAATCTGGGCGCCGACGACTATGTGGTCAAACCTTTCCAGCCGCGCGCCTTTATCGCCCGTGTGCGCGCCAATCTGCGCCGCGCGGCCAGCGGCGCCCACGACACAGTCGACTACGACGATGGCTATCTCAGCGTGGAGCTAGATGGACACCGCGTCACCGTCAATCAGGTTGAGGTCAAGCTCACGCCCACCGAATTCAAGCTGATGGCGGTGCTGGTGCGCAACCGCGGCCGGGTGATGACCTTTCGTCAACTGCTGGAGGATGTGTGGGGCTTCGCCTACATCGACGAGGTCGACTATCTGCGCGTCTACATCTGGCACCTGCGCCGCAAACTCGAACCTGAACCGAAGAAGCCAATCTACTTTCTCAATGAACTCAACGTTGGCTATCGCTTCGCACCGCAGCGGGGTGACGCATGACGACGGAACCGTCCAGGACCTCAGCCAATCCGCCGGTGGCTGCACCCCGCATCCGCCCGGCCACCGCCGCCGACTGGCCGCAGATCGCCAGTCTGCTGCGAGGCGCCGACCTGCCGCTGGACGGCGCTGCGGATCATCTCGGCGATTTCTATGTCGCAGCAGGCGATGACGGTGCATTGGCCGGTGTAGCCGGTTTGGAGCGCTACGGCGACGCTGCGCTGCTGCGCTCCGTGGTCGTGGCGACGCGTGGGCAGGGGCTAGGGCAGTGGCTCGTGCGTCATACGCTGGACGCGGCGCGGGCGCGCGGCATCCGCCAGGTCGTGCTGCTGACAACCACCGCCGCCGATTTCTTCCCTCGCTTTGGCTTCCGTCGCATCGCACGCGACGCCGCGCCCGCCGCCGTGCAGGAGTCGCAGGAGTTTCAGGGCGCGTGCCCGGACACCGCAGTGGTGATGGCTGTCGATCTCTAGCCTGTTTTGGCCATCGGACGCGGCGACGGGTATACTTTACCTATCTCGCCGCCACGCCAGGCGCAACCGTTCACCCGGTGCGCACCACGTCTTGATGGTTTGACATCGCAAAGGAGCGAACCTTGCAACGAACGCCGCTTTACGCCACTCACGTGGCCCTGGGTGGCCGCATGGTGGAGTTCGCCGGCTATGAGCTGCCGGTGCAGTACCCCACCGGCCCCATGACCGAGCATCACGCCGTGCGCACCGCCGCTGGCCTTTTCGACATCGACCACATGGGGCAGTTCGAGGTGCGCGGACCCGATGCCGACGCCTTCTTGCAGCGGGTGCAGGTCTGGGACATCGACCAGATGGCCCTGCTCGACGCGCATTACAGCCTGCTGCTCTACGCCGACGGCACGGTGGTGGATGACATTTTTCTCTATAAGTTGACAGGGCGTTGGCTGGTGATCGTCAACGCCGCCAACCGCGCCAAGGATTGGGAGTGGCTGCAGGCGCAGGTCGGCGGGCTGGACGTCGCCTTGATCGACCGCAGCGATGAACTCTGCATGTTGGCGCTGCAAGGGCCAAAGGCCGAGCAGATCATGCAGCGGCTGACCGACGCGGATCTGGACAAGGTTGCCACGCGCACCGCCGCGGAGATCACGCTTGCCGGTCTGCCCGCCATCATCGGGCGCACCGGCTACACCGGCGAAGACGGTTTCGAGTTGTACATCCCAACGGACGGCGCTGTCGGCTTTTGGGATGGCCTGCTGGATGCGGGCAAAGAAGATGGGCTGCTGCCCTGTGGGCTTGCCGCCCGCGACAGCCTGCGTTTCGAGGCGTGTATGCCGCTCTATGGCCACGAACTCAGCGCGGACATCAATGCGCTGGAAGCGCGCATGGGCTGGACGGTTTCCTGGAACAAGGCGTTTATCGGCCGCGACGCGCTGCTCAAGGTGAAGCTGGAGAAACCGCAGCGGCTGTTGGTCGGGTTGGAGATGGTCGACAAGGCCGTGGCGCGTGAGCACTATGACGTGGCCGTGGCGGGGCAGGTGGTCGGCCATGTGACATCGGGCATGAAAAGCCCGACGCTCGACAAGTTCCTGGCCATGGCGCTCGTGCCGGCGGCGTATGCGGCCAACGGCGCGACGGTCGATGTCGTCGTGCGCGGCCAACCGAAGCAAGCCAAAGTCGTGAAGCGGCCCTTCTACAAGCCGCGCTACAAGTAGCCAACTCAGTAGCCAATTCAACAGGCAATTACCAGGGAGACAGAACATGGCAAACTTCAAATTGGACAACGACGCTCGCTATGCCAAGAGCCACGAGTGGGTGCGCGTCGAAGATGGCGTGGCTGTGGTCGGGATTTCCGATGCGGCGCAGGACATGCTCAGCGACGTGGTTTACGTGGAACTGCCGGAGATCGGCCGTGTCGTCAAGGCCGGCGAGGCGATTTCCACCGTCGAGTCGGTCAAGGCGGCGGAGGATGTCAACGCACCGGTCAGCGGCGTCATCGTCGAGGTGAACAGCGCGCTCGAAGACACACCGGAAATCGTCAACACCCAGCCCTACACCGCCTGGTTCTTCCGCATCGAACCGACCGCAGCGCTGGAGAGTGAGTTGGCCGGCCTGATGGCTGCCGCCGACTACGACGCCTACGTCGCCGCCTCTGCACACTGAGTCTTGTTTCACCACAGAAAAGGGCGAGCCGTCGGCTCGCCCTTTTTTCGTGCTATTGCTCCTGTGAGTGAATGGCCGCGTCAGCGCGTCACAATCGGTAAATAGGTGGGCGACGGCGCCGCGACATAGACCCCGTAGATCGCCAATCCGCAGATCGGCGCATCGAACTGGTTGTTGACCGGGTCGTGGACCACCTCACCACACGCCGCCGGCTGCCAGTCCATCGTGCTCGTGTCGAGGGTGAACAGGTCAAGTTTCTCTTCATGTTCCAAGGTCATGCCACTGTCCAGATAGTGAACGTGCAATGTGGCCGGCTGTTCAAAGTGGAAACTGTTCGGGATGGTCTGCCCGCCTCCTTCCACGACCGTCACCATGAAAA
>JAPKMV010000581.1 GCA_026645635.1 Caldilineaceae bacterium | reverse complement strand
CCGACACGATATCGCGGTAGCAGACGGAGGGTCCCAATGGCCAGCCGCCGTAATACGATGGCGCATACGCGCAGACCCGGTAGACGGCCGGCAGCAGCCCGGTCAGGCTGTAGGCGCCGGTCCCACTCAACCACACGGAAGCCACTTCCTGCCACTGCCCGCGGCTGCGCGTGAACGCCGCCACCCGAGGGCCGTAGGATGGATACGGCGTCGTGTTGCTGTAGACGCCGGTGATCGCCCCGCCGCGGCGCAGCATGACGTCGATGCCGTCGACATCGGCGCCGGCCACCATGATGGTGACGGCGTCGTCGAAGAACAGCGCGTTGGGGTAATAGAGCTGGGCATAGACGCCGGCCGGGTCGCGCACCAGGACGCGGTAGGCGCCGGTCGCCAGCACGCCGGCGCGATACGCGCCGGTTGCATCGCTGCGCACGACGCGCACCAGCGGCCAGCCGCTTACGTCTTGGCGATAGAGTTGCACGTAGGCGTCGACCACCGGCGCGCCATCTTCGTTGGTGATCACACCGGCGATACTGCCCGGCGCGTCGGGGCTGGCGGGCGTCATCTGCGCCAGGATGGGCGGCGCACCGGCCAGCAAGAACAGCAGAAAGGCAAACAAACCGGCGGCGATCACAACAGGGGTGATGTGGGTGAACGGGCGTGACATAGTTCCTCCGCGGTGGGTGGCAAAGACACAGTCGGGCAGCGGGTTGGGCGGCGTTCGTATGCCCCCATCATATACAACAAACGTGTTGTGAAGTCGTTGCCGGAGTTTACTGGCTGGACAGGGGTATCGGCGGGCCTGGCTCTGCACGCTGGCGGTGGAGCATTCCTTCCGCCCAGTAGATGAGCAGCGCCATCCAGATGATGCTGAAACCGACCAGCTTGGTCAGGCTGAAGGGTTCGTGATAGAGCGCGATGCCCAGGGTGAACTGGAGCGTCGGCGCGATGTACTGCATGATGCCCAGCAGCGAGAGCGGGATCAGGTGCGCGGCCGAGGCGAACCAATAGAGCGGCAGCACGGTGATGACACCGGTGCCCATCAGCAGCAGCGTTTCCAGGGGGCTGACGACGCCGATTGTCCCGTGACCGGTGGACGAGCGATAGAGCAAAAAGATCAGCGCCGGCAGAAACATGCAGGCCGTCTCCATCGCCATGCCGCGCAGCGCATCGAGCCGCGCCCGCTTCTTGAGCAAGCCGTAGAGGGCGAAGGTGAGCGCCAGCGCCAGCGCGATCCAGGGCAACTGGCCGTAGGTGACGGTGAGAAAGAGCACGCCCGCGGCCGCAATGCCGATGGCGGCCCACTGCCAGGGACGCAGCCGCTCGTGAAGAAAGAGCACGGCAAAGAGCACGCTCACCAGCGGGTTGATGAAGTAGCCCAGGCTGGACTCCACCACGTAGTTGGCGTTGACCGCCCAGATGTAGATGTACCAGTTCACCGACAGCAGCAGCGCCGCGGCGAAGTAGGTCAGCAGCACGTGGCGGCTGCGCACCGCCTTGCCGATCCAGCCCCAATCCTGGCGCAAGAAGAGCAGGAAGAGCACAAAGCCCAGCGACCAAACCATGCGGTTCGCCAGGATGTCGATGGCCGGGATGTTGGCCAGTTGTTTCCAGTAGATGGGGAAGAGTCCCCACGCAATATAGCAGGCCGCGGCGAACCAGATGCCGCGGCGTTGATCGTTAGCCATCGCCGTTTGTCCCACTGACGCTTGTAATCGAATACAGTACATTATTGCCGGCGCGCCGCCGATGTCAAATGCGACCTGCGCCGGTCAGCCGTTGGGATGGGGCGGCAAAAGGAATTGACACCCCTTTGCGCCTTGTGATAAACTGCACAAGCGTTTGGCTGGCAGGCCGGGCGAAATCGTAAACAGTGCGCGCGACTCAACGTACTTAGCGTGGTGTTAAGCATGTTGAGTCGTTTTATTAGAATCCTGAAAACGGTTACAATTCCAGTAACGTCCTTTCCTGTTGTGCGACTGCTGCTCAACCCAGCGCCGCACGCGAAGCGCAACGGAGTCCGGCAATGGCTCAAGATTACTTCCCGCTGCTTGTCTTCATCGTAGTCTCGATTGTCTTTGCGTTCATCGCCATCGGCCTGCCGAGCATCCTCGGCCCGCGCCGCAAAAATCAGCAGAAACAAGAACCGTACGAGTCCGGCATCATTCCTTTTCAAGATGCGCGGCGTCGGTTTCCGATTAAGTATTATCTGGTGGCGATGCTCTTCATTCTGTTCGACATCGAAGTGATCTTTCTCTACCCGTGGGCCGGCGCCCTGCTCCCCCTGCGCGACGGCTATGGCATCTGGCTGGCGTTGGTTCCGATGGGCGTCTTTTTGTTCATCCTGATCGCCGGCCTGGTCTACGAGTGGTCGAAAGGCGCGTTGGAGTGGGAGTAAAAGAATTGTGAATAATGAATGGTGAATTGCGAATTGTGAATGAGGGCTGCGGCGCAGTACTTCACAATTCAGCATTCACGATTCACAATTCACAATTGAGTTTTCGGAGGAACGATGGGTCTCGAAGATAAACTGCCCGAGGGCATTATCACCACACAACTGGAGACGCTGGTCAACTGGAGCCGCGAGAACAGCACGTGGCCGCTTCTGTTCGGCCTGGCCTGCTGCGCCATCGAGATGATTGCGGCCGGCTCCGCCCGCCACGACATCTCGCGCTACGGCTCGGAACTCTTCCGCGCCAGCCCGCGTCAGGCTGACCTGATGATCGTCTCCGGCCGCGTCAGCAATAAGATGGCGCCGGTGATCAAGCGCCTCTACGACCAGATGTCCGAGCCGAAGTGGGTGATCGCCATGGGCATCTGCGCCAGCGCCGGCGGCCCCTTCAACAACTACGCCATTGTCCAGGGCGTCGACAAGATCATCCCGGTAGATGTCTACGTGCCCGGCTGTCCGCCGCGCCCGGAAGCGCTGCTCTACGCGCTCGACATGCTGCGCAAGAAGCAGGGCAAGGATAAGTTCAGCACCTACGCCAACCTCAACGCGCCGCCGCTGCCCGCCGTGCCCGACGACATTCCGGCGCTCGAAACGCTGCGCAAGCCGCAGCTCGCCTAGTTTCGGAGAACTCCATGCTCAACGTTTCTCCACGCCAACGTGCCTACGAGACTCTGCCCGGCCTCAACCCGCTGGGAGTGCCCGCGGTGGCGCCGCTGCCCACCGGCGAAAGCGCCGACACCCAGCGCCTGGCCGAACGCTTCGGCGCCGATCTTCTGGCTGCGGGCGTGCATCAGGGTCAGCAGATCGTCTACGTCAAGCCGGAGCAATTGGTCGCCCTGGCTGAATTCGCCAAAACTGACCCGCAATTGCAGTACGAGGCGCTGGTCGATGTCTCGGCGGTCGACCAGTTGGAACTGCCT
>JAPKMV010000580.1 GCA_026645635.1 Caldilineaceae bacterium | reverse complement strand
GTCGACCATGACTACCGCCACCGAAGCCGGCCGCACGGCCATGATGGCGCGCACGACCGTCGGCGCCGTCGCACTGCCCAAACGATCATCCACCAGCACCAGGTGCGGCAGCAGTTCTTCGGTGCGCTGCGGCGCCACGTCGGGCTGGGCCACCCAGTAGAGGCGATGCTCGCCGGCAAATTGGGTCAGGATCGCGCCGATCTGGTCGCGCAGCGCCTCGCTCTCCGCAACCAATAGCACTCTGAGTGTGTCCTCTGCACTGACCTGTGCCACGATAGCACTCCTGTTCGTTACGACATTTAGCTGACGAGCGGCGGGTAAGGAGAGATTGGAAATTGGAGATTGGAGATTAGAGACTGGAGAATGGAGATTGGGCTTAGGGTCCCCTAATCTCTCAATCTCTTAATCTCTTAATCTCCAATCTCTAATCTCCCTCATCTCCCTGCGCCCGTCGGAATCCGATAGCGATTGATCAAATAATCCACGTCCACCGGGTCGGCCAGGAAGGGCCGTGTGACGCCTGGCGGCCGCAGCAGGATGTCCAGCGTGCCGCCGGCGTCGACGGCATACTTCAGCGCCAGGGCATCCTGCGGGCTGACCGTCACCAGCAGCGTGTCGGGCCGATCGTCGGCCACCGCCGCCGCACCTTCCGCCACATTCTGTGCCGGTGCGACGCGACCTGTGGCGCCGACGACCGGCACATTCTGCAAGAGAAAGAAGGTGCTCTGCTCGTCGTCGCCGCCCTCCGCCGCGCCGATGCCGCGGTCAGCCGGGAAGGTGAGCGTAGCGGCAATGTCGACGAAGTCGCCGGGCTTGATCACGCCCGCGCGGCTCAGCAGATCCTGCGCAGGCAGCGCCAGCAGCAGTTGACCGTCCACCAGATAGACGGCAGTGCGCCCATCCGCGGCCATCACATTGGGGTCGACCAGCCGCTGGGCGAGCAGCGGCTCACCCGCCACCAGGTCGGTCGTGGTCAGCCGGCCAATGGCGTCGTCCATGCTGTTGAGGGCATCGACAGGCACGGTGGAAGCGGGAATCTCGGCCACCTGCAAGTCCTCCAGCGTCAGCACCGAGCGCACCGGCACGCTGCGGCTGGCCACCACGACGGAGAGGCGCGGCTCCAGCACCCCCTGGTCGACCGCGGCCTGCTCGGCCACCCGGTTGAGCGCCGAAAACGCCACGATCCCCGCCAGCAGCGCCAACACCACGCCGGCCACCAGCCAGATTGCCCCACGCAGACGAGTCATTGTACCGGAACCTTCCTGTTTCAACCTGGAGATTGGAGATTGGAGATTCGGAGATTAGGAGATTGGGAGATTAGTTGACAGAGAAAGCCCCTTCCCAATCTCATAATCCCACAATCTCTAATCTCTAATCTCCACCCTACCGCTCCCGCCGCATCGTCGAAGCCGACCGCAGCGTGATTGCAAAATCTTCCTGGCCGGCTGCCTCTGCTGCCATGCGGGTGATAAAGCCGCTGTCATAGGTGACGACCACGGTGATCAGGTCATCTGCCGGATGTTCCACAACAACATGCAATTTGGCTGGGTTCAACCCTGTAATCATGCCCGTTGCAACTGTTTCCACATGGGCATCGAGACATGTCTGATCGCACAGTTCGTTTGGCATCACAATCCCGGCCCGGGCGCCCTCGCGAGCAGCATTGGCGATTGTGCTGTACTGAAAGTAGAGCAAGCTAAATTCGATGACGCCAAACGTCAAAAAAAGGAAGAAGGGCAGAACCAGTGAGTATTCCACTAGATCCTGGCCTGCTTCCCTCCAGCGTCGTTGTATCATTTTGACCTCCATTGCGAATGGCCCCACTATCGGCAGCGGGGCCATTCGCTTAGGGGCATTCAGTGACGCCACAAGCCTGTAATTGTCTTCAGACTATGTAGCCATATCTGACCGGATGAACTGCAAAACTTACGGCGCGGCTGCCTGAAGTTCAGTCGAAATGCCGGTCCACAAGGCCGCAATGTCGTCGCCAAGGAAACTCAGGCCAGCAATGCCTGCAATCACAACCAAGCCAATGATCAGCGCGTACTCGATCAAGTCCTGGCCTTCCTCACACTCGAACATGCTCTTCACATACACGTACAGGGACAACAGGGCGTTCATCTTGCTCCTCCTATTTGAAAAAAGGCGAACTGTAGCACACGATTTTGGCTATCTGTCCACACCCTTGCGGGTGCATCCATTCGGTTTTGTTGCTGCGGTGGTTTCCCCTGGTTGGGGCGGCTTTCTACTTAATATGATAGCGATTTTCCGAGATTTGCCATCGGTCAAGGGAACGATTCTTGCGAGACCAATGCGCGCATAATTTGACAGACGGCGAGACGTCAATTGGCGCATAGACCGTAGGTGCGGATTTCAACCGCACGAGGCCACCGCACCCGACAATCCGTCGCGATGGCAATGACCGGCGGTTGGAAACCGCCGCTACGCCGCCGACAACTTCGCGGGCGTGCTGCAAGTTGGGGGCGTGCACCAGCATTCCGGGAATGGGACAGACGCAGTTCCGCAGCCGCAGCATCCTCTGTCCCATTCCCGGAATGCGACAACGGTTAACCGGCTTGAGCTGGGGTGGGTGTATAATGGCGTTGGAGGTTTACAGATGCTTCAATCTACAGATTTGCCAACCCTGTGTATGCAGACGCACGCACCGGAGCCGTGTCAAGACAACATCGTCATGCAGCTTTGCGGTGCGTTTCAACAGCAGGCAAATCATTCATGACCAGAGAAGGAGTCGCGTAATGATCAATCGCCGCTATGCCCGCTTTGCCTGGGGAACGCTGGGCCTGAATCTATTCGTAATCGTGTGGGGTGCGTTCGTGCGCGCCAGCGGGTCGGGCGCCGGGTGTGGCAGCCACTGGCCACTTTGCAACGGCGAGGTCATCCCCCAGGCGGATAACATCGCCACGATGATCGAGTTTTTCCACCGCATCACCAGCGGTCTGGCGCTGATTGCGGTGCTGATCATGGTGATCTGGGCCTTTCGCGCTTATCCCAGAGGCAGCCTGGTGCGGCTGGGGGCGCTGGCCTCATTTGTTTTTATCATCATCGAATCGCTGATCGGTGCGGGGCTGGTGCTGCTGCAATATGTGGAGTTCAACGTCTCCGTGGGGCGCGCAATCTGGATGGGCGCGCACCTGACCAACACGCTCCTCCTCACTGCCGCGCTGACGTTGACGGCGTGGTGGGCCAGCGGCGGCAAGGGCTTTCGTCTGCGCGGCCACGGCGCAACTGGGGCAACCTGGTTCGCCGCCATCGCCGGCATGTTTGTCCTGGGCGTGAGCGGCGCCATCACTGCGCTGGGCGACACGCTGACCATTGCCGGCGGGATTTCACCCGAAGAGAACGCATTGGTGGCA
>JAPKMV010000057.1 GCA_026645635.1 Caldilineaceae bacterium | reverse complement strand
CCGGCTCACCCACCAGGATCGTCGCGGCATTGGCCGGCCCGTCGGCTACGGTCAGCGCGCCGGGGAGCGTGCGCCAGCGCAGCGGGGCGGACTGCCCATCGACCATCGCTTCGACGGCCAGCGTCAATGGGCTGACCGCGCCCGGAACGGCTGAACCCACCACCTCGAAGGTGATGTCATAGAGATGAAGCAGACCGCTCACGCCCGCCGTGTCAAGCAGGTTGAACTTGATCTGACCCTGTAGGAGATTGAAACTGGGGTTGCACGCGCCCTGCCACGCTGCGCCGGGCAACGCTGCGCACTGCACGGGTCGCACGACCTGCGGATCATAGTGCAGGATCAGCGTGGCCGCCACCAGCGGGCGGGCTGCTGCCACATCGAGCATGACCGCCACCGTCGCGTGCTGGCCGGGGATGATCTCCGCAGCCGCCGGCGCGATGCTGGCAGTCACATCGACCTCGGCTTCGGCGCCGGTCACGAGCAGCACCCCGCCTGTGGTCAGCACCGGCAGGTCCGCGCCCAGGGTGTCGGCGAACTGCGGCGCGCTCAGCGTGAGCGGCGCGGCAGTGCCAGCCGGCGCCAGCGCGCGCAGTGTGACCGCAAAAAGCGGCGCGCTGCCGTTCAGCCCGCCCGCGGCCACCAGGGAGAAGCGCACCAGGCCGGGCGCATAGGTGGGATTGCAGAAGGCAATTTCCGCAGCGGGCGGCGGCTGTGCGGTGCAGCTTACCACTTGCACCTGCGCCGGGTCGTAGGCCAGCAGCAGGGTGGCCGCACCCACATTGGCAGCGCCCACCACCTCCACCGTGATGGCCGTCTCGCCGCCAGGGGCGATGGGATAGGTGGGTGGCTCGCCCGCGCCGATGCGCACCAGCACCGCGGGATCTTCTGCGGCCACCGCGGCCTGCATGGCCGGCGCGAAGCTCCCCCACCCTGCCAGGGCAGCGCCGACAAGCACGATTATCCCGATCCAGGCCGGCCAACCGCCACCCATTCTCATCGCAAATCCAATTGACTACTCCATGTGGACGCAAGCAAGCCGGTGGATTCGTGTTACGTGTTGCGTGCTACGTGTTACGCAACACGCAACACGTAGTACGCAACACGCAACACGTAGTACGCAACACGCAACACGCATCACCCGTGCGTTTCACCGCTGCTATTCGTCGTCCGGCTGCGCTGGCTGGGCCGGACGATCGGCGCCGTCATGCTGTTCTTCGGTAGGCGGCAGCGCGGCCACCGGCGTGCTATTCGGCGTTGGCGTGGCATCCGGCGGGACAGCCTGCGCATCGACGCCGGGCGCCGGCGGGGTCGGCGCTGCATCGACCGCGGCGACGGTCGCCGTGACCGTGGCCGTTGCCTCGGCTGCGCTGACCGGCGTCGTCTGCCCGCGCGCGATGGCGGGCAAGAAGAGCGCGTGGTTGGCGAGCGCCGCGTCAACGGACGCCGCGGCAGGTGTTGTTGCAGGCGTCTCCGCCGGCGTCTGCGTAGGCTCCGGCGCTGTTGACGGCTCTGCCGGCGCCACCTCCGGCATCGCATCTGGCGTCGCTTCGGCAGGTGGCTCCCCGGCAGCCGGCGCGGCATCCTCCGTCGCCTGCCCGCCGGGTGCGGTCACTGCCGGCAGATAGAGTTGGTGCTGCAGAGGAGCATCCGGCGTTGGCGCCGGCGCGTCGGCCTCGCGCATAGCCCACGGCAGTTCCGCGCCTTGCAGGTCGATCATGCCGTCGGTGGTCAACCCGAAGTTGGCGGCAAGATCGCCCTCGGCGGCGCCCAACTGCTGGAAGCGCACAGCCACCACCTCTGCACCATCCACAGCGCCGGCTGCGGCGACGGCGTTGAAGCGCACGCGACCCGGCGCAAAGACCTGATTGCAGGCCACCATGTCGAAGGCCGCGGCGCCGTCCGCCACACAGGCCACCGGCGCAAAGCGGGCCGGGTCATAAGCGAGGTCGAAGGAGGCAGCGCCGAAGTTCGCCGCGCCGGCCGTCAGCCGCACGCGCACATCCACCGTGTTCGGTTCGCTGCCCGCCGCGGCGAGCACCTGCAGGCGCGTGGCCGCATCCGGCGTTGGTTGCTGGCCCGTGCGGCCTCCGGGGATCGAATCCACCGGGCAGGTGACGTTGTTCATCCCAACGTCGCATTGCAGGATACGCAGCGCGTCGCTGGAGTCGCAGCGCCCGTTCTCGACGATATCGCAGAGCGGCAGATAAACCGTGTTCGGCCCCGGCGGGAAGGTGGTGACGCCGATAATTAAACCGATGTCATACTTGAGCGTGAGCATGGCGTCCGCAGCGTTGCGCGCGCCATTGGCGTTGACGTCGCCCAAGGTGTAGCGCATGGCGCCCGGCAGGCTCAGGTTGAGCACAAAGCCCCGCCCAGCCGCGCCGGACGGCGTCTGCCAGGTGTTGACCGTCAGGCTGGTGAGGCTGTCCTGGAAGTACGCCGGCTGGTTGTCGACGAGGAAGCTCAGCGTATCGCCGACCTGGGCGACGCCGTCGGCGCTGTCGGTGCTGCCGGGCGGCAGCATTCCCATCGGCGTGACCAGCAGGTAGGTGTAGTCCGTGCCGGCCACTGCGCCGATCTCAGCGGTGGCAAGCGTTTCGCCGTTGCGCACGACGCTGACCGTGCCGCTCTCCAACAGATTGCCGTTGCTGTCGACCACCGTGCCGTAGATGAGCAGGTCTGGCAGGGGCAGCGGGCCGCCTGCGGCGGGCGCGGCAGTCGCGCGACCGGGCGCAAGCCAGCAGAGCAGAATCAGCAGCAGCAGACCGAGGCCGCTGCGATGGAGAGTCCGGCTTTCACGGCTTTGACTCACGCCAAGACGCCAAGGCGCGAAGGTCCTTGCGCGCCCGGCGGCGCTGCGTGAGATTCGTGGACTGTTGACACTGGTGTACGAGTTGCGTTGCTTGTTCATCGGCTGTTCGCTCCTAACGCGTCCCCGCATACGAATAGGTGTCGAAGTTGACGTAGATGTCCGTCACATCTTCCATGAAACGGTCGAGGCCAACACCCGGGTCGGCCAGGAGCGCACTGCCCGGAATGACCAGCAGCCACTCCGTGTTCCAGACCGAGCGCCCGATCAGCCGCGTATCCTTGACCATCTCGCTGGGATCGAAATCGTCCGTGTAGGGATAGGCGCGGAAGCGGGCGTGCGACCGGGTGGCGTACATCTGCCCGGCCAGGCCGTCGATGCGCGGGATCCACTGCGCGCTGTTCACATCCGCCGGCCCGATGGGGTGCGGCAGCGGCAGCAGTTGCTCGGCCACCTCCCAGTAGCGCAGACGGCCATTCGTGTTGCGCGGGCGGATCACATCCTTGCCCGCGGGCAACAGGTAGACGCGCGGCGTTTGCGCCAGGCGGCTGATATCGTAGTTTTCGAACCAGATGCCCACACCGGCGATCTTGGTGGAGAACTGGCTGGCGTCGTAGGCGCTGTCCATGGGGCCGAGCGGGTTGCCGAAGAAGTTCAGCCCTTCGATGATGTTGGTATTGAAGGGAATGACCAACCCCGGCTGGGCGCCTGTTTCGCCCAACGGGCGCTTGGCCAGCCGCGCCACGTCGTCGTGGGCGTAGATGTTGGGCGTGTAGTAGCGCAGCAGCGTCTGCCGCCAGGCCGCATCCGACGCGTCGCTCAGACGGAAGAGTTCATGGCGCAGCGAGAAGCCGTTGGTCTCGTATTGCGGGTTGTTGATGCCCAACTGCCCCTTGAGCACGGCGAAGTTGTCCATCATGCGCGCCAGCGGGTCAGCCAGACCGGTGCCTGCCACGGGCACCACGGTGAAGTCCAGCCGCTGCCGCAGTTCACCGATGGAGCGCACGCCCACAATTTGGCGCAGGAAGTGGTTGCCCGTCGCCGGGTCGCCCATCGCCAGATTGGTTTCATAGTCATAAGCCGCCGCAGCCAGGAAGACATATTGCTGTGTCAGGTCGAACTGGCGCCGATACTTTTGCAAGGTGTCGTTCTGGAAGATGCGATAGGCCATGTCGCCATAGCGCTGCTCGGTGATCTGACCGGCCCAACGCTGGCGCAGGCGGATCAACTCCTGCAAGGTGCGGAAGCCGCGCTGCAGCACCTGGTCGTAGTCACCCTGCGCGCTGTTGACCTTGTCCTTGGCCAGATAGAGCGCCAGCCGCAGTTGCTGCTCCTGGCGCAGCAGGCCGTTGATCTCGATGGCCAGTTGCTTCAGCTCATAGTCGGCGTCCTTGTCGAAGTTGGCGATGTCCAGCGAGTTCTGCACGGTCTCGTTGGCATATTCGAGCACGTCGATCGTCGTTTCGGCGGCGAACTTGACACCTTTGGCGGTGGTGCCCAGGGTCGAGCCGGCAATTCTGAGTGCACATTTGGGCGGCGCGCCGATGCTGTTGGAGAAGCCCAGCACGTCAGGCACGCAGTCGCTGGCGTCGTCGGCAAAGTCGGTGACGGTGGTGCCAAAGACCTCCATCGTGCGGGCGACGATCTTCGCCACGGCAATGGCCGCGCCCAGGGAAATGGCGGTGGCCTTCTCGCCGACGAGCAGCGCACGCTTCGAGTTCACATACTCCACCCGCGCGTTGAACGCATTCTGGAATTCCTCCAACTGTGCAATGCCGCCCTTGTATTCCAGAATCGCCAGTTCATACTCGATGCGCGCCTGGTTGAGCGCCTGGAGTGCGTTCTGGATGTCACCCGGCGCCCTGCGCGCGCTGGATTCCGGCCACGCCGACGGCTTGAAGCGGCCGCGCCCGGCGTCCAGCCCAATGCCGACGACGTATTGCAGTTCCAGCGTCTTGGAAAGTGTCACCCCTGCACCCGGACAGGGGTTCTTGATATCGACGCCGGTGACGAAAAGGCCGACGCAAGGCAGCGCCGTGTATTCCACCAGCACCGTCTTCGTTTCCGGCGGGCAGAGCGTCGAGTTGTTGGCCGCCGCCGTGCTGCACCGCTTCTGATGGTCGGTCAGTTCGATGCGGTCCCAGAGATCATAGTTGTAGATGTCCGGCCCGACGTAACCGGCGGGATAGGTGCCGTTTACGCCGATGTCTGCATCGTAGGGATAGCCGAAGAGTTCGATCAACTCGGAGATCATCGCCCGATCCTGGTCGATGATGCTCTGGGTGAAGTCCCACTGCTCGTTCTGGCTCTCCCGCTGCGCGATCTTGATCTCATTCGCGTAGTCAAAGAGGATCTGCGCATTGTTCAACTGGGCCACGGCGCGGGTCAAGATCTGCTCGAAGTGCGTCACGCCGCCGCTGCTTAGCGCCGGGTCCAGGTCGAAGAGCATGGCGTTGCCCAGCAGACCGAGCGGGTTGGCGCCGCTGGTGGCATCGTCCAGTTCCTTCTGAATCGCCGCGTATTGGTCGGTGATGTCGCGCAGCGCCAGCACGGTGGAGCGGTCGATGCGGCGCACGTCAGTGTAGCGGTCATCCTCGGCGGGAACCATGGCATTGGCCACCAGCCAGTCCAGATAGGCGCCCTGCCCGGCGCGCTGCGCCCAATCGACCACGCCCCACGCCCGTCGCGTCCCATCCGACGGATCGACATACGGATCGACCAGGGGCTGCTGTGTCGCGGCGGCATAGTGTTTGCGGTAGGTCAGGTCGACGATTTCGGCGCCCATGCGCGCCTTGGCCGCGGCCGCCGCAGCAAAGCGCTGCTCGTCGTAGTAGTCCACCACCACCGGTGCACCAGCCACCCCGATCGGCTCGGCGCGCGGGATCCACGTGTAGGAGGGGTGGCGAATCAGCCGGTAGTAGCTCTTGAGCGCGGTGAGGAAATGGCCCCAGGCGTCGCCGTGACCCTGGGGGAAAATCAGGGCAGCGTCGGCCTCGTTGACAAAGCCATCCTGGTTGTAATCCTTGACGTTGTAGTTCTGGACATAGGCCACCTCGCCCTCGCCGTTGGTGAAGTTCCAGGTCAGGCGGTTGTAGGTCGGCGCGGCAGCCACACCGCCCAGCGTCTCGTCACGCCCGCGCAGCAGCGCCAGTTCTTCGTCGATCAGCCCGAAACTGTCCGGGCGGAACTGGTTCATAAAGGCGAACAGCGCCGGTGCGCGGAAGCCCACCACGCTGTTGGTGCCCAGCGCAACCGTCGGGTCGAGCGCGTCGGCATAGGCATCGTTGGCCAGCAGCATGTAGAGGTTGGCGATGCGGCTCGTCACGTTGAGCAGCGCGGCGTTGGCGCCCTGATGGTTGATGTTGGCGTCGATCGACAGGCTGCGCCCGCGTTCGAGCACCGTCTGGTAGCCCTCAATCAGCCCGATGCTGTTGAGCACCGCCGGGTCGTTGCTCATGGCGACGGGGCCTTCGTAGCGCTTGCCGGCCTGACGCACCATGTCCACCGTGGTGTTCACCGGCGCGCTGACGAAGTCGTCCACCCGCGCATCGAAGGGGTTGAGGCCGCTGGTCACGCGCTTGATCCAGCCCGGCGCAAACTGCGCGCGCAGTTCCGACGGCTTGGCCGACGGGTCGCCGGCAAAGGCGCTGTAGCGATATTGGTTGCCGCAGGCGCTGTAGCCCTTGTAGCGCATGATAAACCAGTTGTCCGAGAGCGTCGTCGGGTTGGCGCCTTCGATGGTGATCTCGCCCTCGACGCGGGTGGCGCCCGGCTCGATCTTGGTCCACGGGCGCCACGGATAGGCCGGCGGCAACACGCTGGGCGACACCGCGGTCTCGTCCACCTCGGCGATGAACCACTCGAAGTCGAAGTTTTCCGGTCGCCCGCCGAAGTCGCCGGTATGGCGCAGCGTCAGCTTCTCGTCGAAGAGATTGTCCGATTCGAGCACCAGCAGGTTGCCGCGATAGGTGCTGTCCTCGCCCAGCGCATCCAGCGTGCAGCCAACCTGGATCACCTGCAGTGACACAGGCAGGCCGCCCAGGCTGGCGTCGTTGTTGTAGGCGAGGGTGATGAAACCGGTGCCGTCGGCGTTGCCCGCGGTCAGCGCCTTGCCCTTGCCCAACCCCTCAAAGGGTTCAGGAATGCCGTCGTTGTTGGCGTCCTGCACGTCGATGAGGAAGGCGCGGTCCGGCACACCGTCGCGGTGGGTATTGGCCGGGCACGCGCTCTGGCCGACGGCGCCGTTCAGCCCGCCGTGGTTCGTCGCCGGCAGCGGATCGCCCGTGTAGAGCGCGCCGTTGGCGAGACGGCAGAGGTCAAGCTGCCGCGGGTTGCGCGTCTTGTGATAGAGCGCGTCGATGGCGGTCAGATAGGTCGAGCACTGGCCGCGCGCCGGTTGGCTGGTCGGGCGCAGGTCTCCCTGCTCGGTTTCGCAGAGCAGGCGCAGCCGCGTGCGGTCGGCCGCGGACATCACGTTGAGCAGCAGCAGCGGGTCGCCCTTGATGAACGCGGGCGATGCGCCGTCGTAGTAGCCGCGGAAGACCAGTTCCCCGCGCAGGTCGTCGAAGATGATGCGGCTGCGCAGGGCAAAGGGCAGCGTGACCTCATAGTCGGTCGTGCCGAGGACAGAGCGCCCGCCGCCGAAGAGCAGACGCTCGCTTTTGATCGTGATCGGCAGGCTGGGATTGCCGTCGAAGACGATCGACAGCGGCACGCGCACTTCGCTCAACGGGTCGATCAGCTCGGCCAGCGAACGCACCGCCTCGACGCCCGACACGCCGATCTTCTGCTGCGCATCGTTCCAGACGCCCGGCGCCTCGTCGTCATAGATCTTGGTCACGGCCAACTGGGTTGCCACGCCGGAGATTCCGTTCTTCGAGCGCTCGTAGACCGTCTCGCCGACGGTGAGCAGGGCGGGCAGCGGCGGCCAGGTGACCTGATAGTCCACCGGGTAGACGCGCACGCTGCCATCGGCGATGGTGGTCGCCGGGTTTTCGGCATGGAGCCAGGGCACGCACTGCCCGACGCGCTGCGCCGGCGTCAGCCCGCCCAACCCCACCGCCGTCGCCTGCGCATCGCTGAAATGGAAGCCAGGCTGCACCGGGTAGTAGTAGAGCACTTGCATCGCACCCGCGGCGCGCGCCCAGAGCGCCCCCTTGAAGTCCTTCCAGAAGGGCCGCGCCGTCAGGTCGGCGGCCTTCGTCTGCGCGCAAGGCGCCACGTCCAGCAGATTGCGCACAGGGACCGGCGCAAACACGGGATTGCCCGCAACGATATCGTAGCGCAGCGACTGATAGTCCGGGCCGGTGAGGCTCTGCACCGTCAGGTTGAGTTGGGTTGGCGTCGCCACCGACGGCGGGTCGCCCGCGGCGCGGAAGGTGAGTTCCCCCAGCAGCAGGCTGCCGCTGGCGCCGTGCTTGTTGCGCGCGCGCAGGTCGAGCACCAGGGCCGAGCCGGCGGCGGTGGTCTCGACGCGACAGCCGGTCGTCGCCGGCGGGGCCAGCCGCCCTGGGATGGCGTTGTCCGCCACCACCACCGGCGCCGTGGCCGTGACATCCGCAAAGCCGCCGGTGGTGGCGGTGACGCTCACGGTGTAGTTGCCGGCCGCGCCGTAGACGTGGCTCACGTTTGGCCCGGCGATGCGCGTGGTGCCGTCGCCGAAGTCCCAGTGATACTGCACATCGCTGCCCGCAGCCAGGATCGCCTGCATGTGGATCACCCGCAGGGGGCGCACGGGGCTGTCGGTTTGCACTTCAAGCCCGAAGGGCGCTTCGACAAATTCTTTGCGGTCGATGGTGCAAGCCGTCGGCTGCAACTGGTTGGCGTCGTAGCGCACGCGCACCGTGGCTGCGTGGACATTCGGCGCGCCGAGAATCTCCACCGGCACGCGCACCTGCCCGCCCGCAGGCAGATCGCCGCTGCCCACGCGCAGTGTCACCGCCGCGGAGCCGCCCGGATTGCCCGGCAGGATCGATGTCCCGCCGCTCGCCGGCAGCAGCGTCACCGTGCCGGGCAGGATGCCGGTGTTGGTGATCGCCTGCGCCGCCCGCGTCAGGCGCACCTGGTAGACCGCGATCTTGGGCGCATTGTTCTCGCGCGGGTCGCGATATTTGAGCAGTGCGTAGGGCTGCGTGGCCAGGTCGGTGCGCAGCGCATAGAGCGCCGGCGCGCTGTTGCCCAGGTTGGACGATGCCAGCAGCGCATGTTCATCGTTCGGGTTGTAGCCGGGCAGCGTCGCATCGGGCTGATGATAGACGGTGGGGTTGAGGTAGAGATCGCTGTTCAGCGCCGGCTGCGCACCGATCTCCGAACCCAATTCGCTGGCGATGACGATCTGCGGCGGGTTGGCCGGCCAGAGACAGCGATAGCCGACGGCCTTGAGCGGCCAGGAGACGTTGCGGCCATCCGGGCGATACCAGGCCACGCGCAGGTCGTGGCCGCCGTTCAGCGTGTTGCTGTCGGCGAAGGTCGGCGCGCTGTTGAGGATCGGGATGATCGCGCCTTCGCGCGCCTCGCGCACATGCACCGGCGGTATCTGTCCATCCACGGTGTTCTGCCGCACGGGCAATTCCGCCGCGGTCATCACACCGTCGAACGCCGTTCCGGTCAGGATGAAGCCGGGGCGCCCTTCCGGGTCGGCGTGCGTGACCGCGGCGCCCGTCGCATCGACAAAGCTGTAGGTCAGAATCGTGCCGATGGTGCAGACGGTGGCGTCCGCGCGCACGTCGCGTACACCGTTGCTGTTCCAGTCGATGGTCTTGACCACCGTCGCCTTTAAGGTGGCGTTGGCCTGGTTGCCGCGGGCAAGCAGCAGCACGGAGTAGGAGTCGCCCTGTTCGGCCAGCAGCTCGGTGCGGTTGAAGACGTTGTTGGCGTAAATCGTCCCCGCGGCGTCGTCTGCCGGTTTCAGCCCTTCGTAGGCGCGCACGGCGGAGACCAGGAAGCCGTCGTTTACTGCGCTGTGCACCAGGTTGACCGGCGCTGCGGAGACATGCAGTTGCGGGTCGTCGGGCCACACGACGATGCCGTTGAGCGTGATACTTGCCTGCGAGGTCGGGTCGAGGCTGGTCTTCCAACTCACCGCCACCACTTCATCCGGCTCCAGGTCCACATCACCGTCGTTGGGTGAGGGACGCAGCGGCAGATCTTCCGAAGTAGCCGCGCTCCAGGCATGGTAGGGCGGATCCTCCGTATCGACCTTGCTCCCGCCGATCGACCACTGCGTCGCCTGGGTGCCCACGGCGCTGGGCGGCCGCGGCAGCGGTTCACCCACAGTCCAGGTCTGGAATTCATACGCGCCGATGTCGCAGAAGAAGCGGCCTTGCCCGCCGCGCTGTGGCAGCGCCATGCCGCGCTGATCGGTGGCGCGCTCGCGGCTGGTGACGGTGATGACACCGGTGACGACGCCCTGCCGATTGCTGGCGGTGTAGAGGCGGTAATGGTAGACGCCCGGCGTGACGAACTGCACCGGCGCCGAGCGGAAGGGGCTGCTCGAACCCATCAAGACCACCTGGCGGGCGTTGGCGTAGCCGTCATTGAGCACCACCGCGCCGGCCACATTGTGCGTCCACTGCACCGTGTCGCCGACCTGGATCGTGCGGTCGCGGCTGCCGCTGGTCAGGCTGATCCCGTGCTCGACCGCCGCCTGGCAGACATCCGGCGCGATCTGGTCGATGGCGCGGCTGTCCGGCATCAGCGCGTGGGTGTGGGCAAAGCCAGAGATGGTGCGCGCCTGAAAGTCGATCAGGTTGTTGTCTTGCAGCGGCCCCAGCCGCGCGGGCAGCGTCTGCCCCGGCGCCGGGCGCAGATCTGCCGCCTCGGCAAAGCCGCAGGAGTTGTCGCTCACCAGGTTGTGGTTGCCGGAGCGGATCGTCCAGAGGTTGCCGTTGGCGGAGCCGGCGCAGTTCGCCCCCGCGCCGACGTTGTTGTCGAAGATCGACCTGCGTGCGGTGAGGTCACTGTAATCGTTGACGTACAGCGCCTGGCCCGCCGGCGTGTAGCCCAGCGCGCGCACGGTGATCTGCGCCTGCACATTGTCCAGGCCATCGGCGCGGATCGTCACCGTCCGATCTCCGCTGGCCGTGCTGCAGATCAGTGCTTGTGTGTTGAGCGCGGCGGAGGGCAGCGTCAGGTTGGCAAAATTGCACCCGCTGTCGTTGATGATCAGCGTGATGGGGAAGGGCAGCTTATTCTGGAAGATGATCTCGTCGCCTGAGAGCGTCTGCGTGATCGGGCGGATGAAACGCACTTCGCCCGTGTTGAGGATGTCGTTGTCGATCACCATCACATGCTGGCGGCTCAGCCGTTCGGCGCGGTTC
>JAPKMV010000579.1 GCA_026645635.1 Caldilineaceae bacterium | reverse complement strand
GCAGCGGGCTGCCCAGCTTCCCGCCCAACCTGAACCAGGCCAAGGGACACCTGGCCTTCGGCATCTACACCCAGCTCTACATGGAGCCGGATATCCTGCACGTGGTCACCCATTCGGAGGCGCACCACGAGGCCAGCGCCGACGACATCATCGAATCGTGCGAGATCGTCAAGCAGGTCTGCTGGGACTTTGCCAAGGGCGGCGTGCCCAACATCTGGGCCGACCCGAAGCTGGCAGCACGCAAGCTGGAACTCCAGCAGGGCGCCATGTACAACCTGCTCCACCTGGCCATCCTGGGCGGCTACGCCGGGCCGATCAACTGGGAGAGTTTCTGGGCCTATGCACAGCCGCCGGCGGCCGGGGACGAAGGGCGCAACTTCGCCAGCCTGCTCCTCAGCCTGGTGGACGAGGCGCACTACCCCAGCGGCGAATGCGGCATGATCAGCCCGGACACCCTCGACCTGGCGCTGCAGATCGGCCTCTTCCAGGGGCCACACATCACCGTGGTGGACCGGCGCTATGAGCTGGCCGGCGCGTGCCGCACCCATGTGGTGGAGGGGATGTGCCGCTGCTACGAGTGGAACCGCATCCCAGTGAGCAGCGAATTCCAGCGGGTCGATCTGGTACGCGGGCAGTTCCCCTGGTACTTCGACCGCACCATCAGCCACACCGACGACGCGCAGGTGCACTACGGCGGCGACGCCGAGGAAGAAGGCTTCGACGAGGCCGCAGTGGAGCGCTACCGCAAGGCCGTCGGCGTCACCGGCCAGATCAGCGACCGGGTGCTGGTGGTCGATTTCGGCAGCACCTACACCAAGATCGGCATCTTCGACCCAACGGACGAGAGCTTCAGCCTGCGCTACGTGCCGACGACGGTGGACGACATCCGCATCGGGCTGGCCAACGGCATGGGCGTGCTGGAGGCGTGCAAGGTCGCCAGCAACGGCAAGACCGCCTACGACTGGGCGCCACTCAAACGGGTAATGGAGCGCTTTGCGGTGCGGCTCCCCTGCTCCAGCGCCAAGGGCGGCCTCAAGGTAGTGACCGTGGCGTTGAGCAAGCAGGAAAGCGGTTTCGCCGCGGACCTGGCCGCGCTCACCGCGGGCGCCAAACTGGTGGGTTCCTATGACGGGCGGCTCTCGCCGGAGCAGGCGCGCGCGGTCTTCGAGCACGACCAGCCGGAGATCGTGTTGATCGCCGGCGGCACCGATGCGGGGGGCGACAGTGGCACGCAACTGCACAATGCCCGGCTGCTGGCGGAGAATGCCCGGTACGCCACCTACAGCGACTACGGCGTGCCCTTCATTTACGCCGGCAACCAGGATATCCGCGGCGAGGTCGAACGCATTTTCCAGGCCAACCAAGTCGATTTCCGCATCGCACCCAATGTCATGCCGGAGATCAACGAGTTCCATATCGAGACGGTGAACGAGGCGATCCGCGAACTGTTCCAGACGGTGATCATCCGCGGCAAGGGCTTCGACGTGGTGGAAGAGTACATGGATGCGCCCTTCATCCCCACGCCCCGCGCCTGCTTCCGCGGCATCCAACTGCTGGCCCACGGCTACGGCAGCGAGGAGGGGCTGGGCAACATCCTGGCCCTGGACATCGGCGGCGCCACCACCGATTTCTACTCGATGGTGCGGGAAAACCCGCTCTACCTCTACCCCGGCGACGACCGCAAGAGGAAGGTGAAGCGCACCATCCTCAAGACGCCCAACGTGCCGCTGGCCTACCGCCGGGTGGAGGGGAAATATGGCCTCAGCTACAACGCGGAAAACTTGAAGGAACTGCGCCAGTTCATCAACGGCTCGCTGCGCGCGCGGCTCTCCGACTTCCTGGCGCAACGCTTCCCCCACTACCGCCCCGGCGCGGATCAGCTTGGCCAGTTCACCTACTGGGACGAGCGGCTGGAGGTGAACCTGGACCGCTACTTGAGCTGGATCAGCGCCAACCCCCACAGCAACGCCGTGGGTGCGGTGGAGAATGCGGCCCGTTCCTACCTGGCGCGGGAGATCATGGCCGTGGCCACCGCCAAGCATGTCGGCCACGTGGACGAGACCGACACCTACTTCCTCCAGTACGGCGTCAATTTCTACAACCAGCCGACCACCGTGCTGCTCATCGGCGGCACGATCTACCACAAGTGCCGCGACAAAGAGCCTGGCTACCTGGACGACCTGGCGCTGATCGCCAGCGGCGTCCAGTACAACCCGGAAGAGCCGCACATCCTGCGCCCCAGCGGCGAGGTGCTCCTGGACGCCAGCTACCTGGTGAGCATCCTCGGCGGTCTCTATGGCCGGCTGGAGCCGGAGCGTGCGCTGCGGGTGATGAAACGTGAACTGCGCCCGTTGGGCGTTGCCTCCTCGTTGACGGACAAACAAATGCAACCGGCGTGAAAGAGACAGCAGAGAGACAACACAGAGACAGAACAGGAGGAGATTATGCACAAAGTACGATTGGGATTGCTTGCATTCATGATGATCCTGGCGCTGGCCGTGGCAGCCTGCGCGCCTGCCGCGCCCGCGCCCGCCACGGAGAGCGCCCCGGCGGCCGACGCAGCCCAGCCAGCCGCGCCCGCCGCCGACCAGACCATCGTCGTGGCGCTGGCCGGCGCACCCACCTCCCTCGACCCGGCGGACCACCGCAGCCGCCAGTCGGAGACGGTGATCCGCAACATGTTCGACGGCCTGGTGACCCGCGACACCACCAATGGCGTCCACCTGGAACTGGCGGAGTCGGCGGAGCTGATCGACCCACAAACGTGGGAGTTCAAGCTGCGCCAGGGCGTCAAGTTTCATGACGGCTCGGAGATGACTGCAGACGATGTGGTCTTCACCTTCGACCGCATCATCCAGGAGAACATGATCGAATACCCCGAACCGCACACCTCCCCGCGCAAGGGTTTGATCGCGCCGCTGGCATCAGTCGAGAAGGTGGACGACTACACCGTGCGCTTCCACCTTTCGGCGCCGTGGCCGCCAGCCATGCAGCTCTTCGTCCATCAGCAGATCGTACCCAAGACCTACCTGGAGACGGTGGGCACTCAGGGCTTTGTGGAACAGTTGGTCGGCGCCGGCCCCTTCCGCTTTGTGGAAGGGCAGCTTGACGATCAGATCGTCATGGAACGCTTCGACGACTACTACGGCGGCGCGCCGGACCTGCCGCCGAGCGGGCCGGCCTGCGTCTCCCGCGCCATCTTCCGCGTCATCCCGGAAGCCAGCACCCGCGTCGCCGCGCTGCTGGCCGGGGAGGTGCACATCATCCAGGCTGTGCCGCCGGAGTTGGTTGCCACCCTGGAAGGCGCCGACGGCGTGGTCGTGAAGACTGCGGCGGGCACACAGCCCAAATGGGTGGAACTGAACGTCAACCAGC
>JAPKMV010000578.1 GCA_026645635.1 Caldilineaceae bacterium | reverse complement strand
ACTACGGCAACAAGATCGGCATCCCCACGGTCAGCGGCGCCATTCTCTTCGATGCGGGCTACACGGCCAATCCGCTGGTTTTCTGCGGCGCGGCGGGCATCGCTCCGCAGGGGATGCGCCCCCATGGCGTGCAGCCGGGCGACCGCGTCATCGTGCTGGGCGGGCGCACCGGTCGCGACGGGCTGCGCGGCGCCACCTTCTCGTCGATGACCATGGACGCACAGACCGGCGAGGTGGCCGGCTCCTCGCGGGCGGCCTCTCCTCCGCGGTGGGCGAGATGGCCAGCACCCTGGGCGCCGAGGTGGATCTGACCCGCGTGCGGCTCAAATATCCGGGGCTGGCGCCGTGGGAAATCTGGCTCTCCGAGGCGCAGGAGCGCATGGTGCTGGCCGTGCCGGCGGACAATCTGCCCCGGCTACAGGCGCTGTGCGCCACCTTCGACACCGAGCTGACCGACATCGGCCACTTCACCGGCGCGGGGCGGCTTGTGGTGCGCTACGGCGCCAAGACCGTGCTCGACCTGGACAACGGCTTTCTCCACGACGGCATCCCCCAGCGGCAGCTCCACGCCACCATCGCCCGGCGCACGTGGACGCCGGCCCAGGACCCGCCGGCTGACCGCGACCCGGTGCAGACCTTGTTCGCGCTGCTCGCCCATCCTAACATTGCCAGCAAGGCGCCGGTGATCCGCAGCTACGACCACGAGGTGCAGGGCGGCACGGCGGTCAAGCCGGTCACCGGCGCGCAGGATGATGGCCCGTCCGACGCCGCGGTGATCCGGCCGCTGGGCGCGGTGGGACGGGCCGGCGTCGCCATCGGCGCGGGCGTCAACCCGGAGTATGGCAAACTCGACCCGTACACGATGGCGCTGTGTGTGATCGACGAGGCGATCCGCAACGTGGTGGCCGTGGGCGCGGACCCGGCGCGCGTGGCCATTCTCGACAACTTCTGCTGGGGCGACCCGAAGCGCCCTTCCACCCTGGGCGATCTGGTCGAAGCGGCGCGCGGCTGCTACGACGGCGCGCTGCGCTTCCGCACCCCGTTCATTTCCGGCAAGGATTCGCTCAACAACGAGTACCTGGGCGCCGACGGGCAGCGCCACGCCATCCCGCCCACGCTGCTGATCTCGGCCATCGGCGTCATGGCCGACGTGGCCGCTGCGGTGACGATGGATCTGAAGGCGGCGGGCAATCTGCTCTACCTGGTGGGCGATTTCGAGCCGACGCTGGGCGGGTCGCACTGGGCGCTGGTGACCGGTGCGGCGACCGGCGAAGGCCCACCGCGCCTCAGCGAACGCACGCCTGCGGTCTACGCGGGCCTGCACCAGGCGATCACCGGCGGGCTGGTGCGCGCCTGCCACGACCTGAGCGAAGGCGGGCTGGCCGTAGCCGCCGCGGAGATGTGCATTGGCGGGCGGCTGGGGTTGACGGTGGAGTTGAGAGGCGAGGGGCGAGGGGCGAGGGGCGTAGGGCTGGCTCGTCGTGTGTTTGGCGAGACGAACGGCTGTCTGCTCGTGGAGGTGCAGCCGGGCGATGCGGCGGCGTTCGAGCGGGCGCTGGCGGGAATGCCGGTGCAGCGGCTGGGCGTCGTCACCGCTGGGCCGGTGTTGGCGATCCTGGACGATGGCGCGCCGGTGCTGGCCTGCCCGGTGGCCGATCTGGTGGCGGCATGGAATACGCCATTGCAGTGATTTTACGGTTGGGAGTACTTCAAGTTGGGGGGCACGGCACTAAAACGGATTTGGAAAGGAACGGATACTGCGCCTACATGGGCGGCTTTGCTTTATCCGTTGCTTTCTCCATCCGTTGTAGTCATCCTATCCCCGACGTGAAGTAGCCCCCCTACAGTTGCAAGGACGATCTACAGATGACAGGTGATGCATGAAACCACGAGCGCTTGTACTGCAAGCCCGCGGCACCAACCGGGATTTCGACGTGATGGAGGCGCTGACCCTGGCCGGCGCCGAACCGGCCGGCGCGCCGCTCAACGATCTTCATGCCGGCAAGGTCGATTGGCGTGCATTTCAGATGCTGGTGATCCCTGGCGGCTTTTCCTACGCCGACGCGCTCGGCGCGGGGAAGTTGCTGGCCCTCGACCTGACCGCCTATTTTACCGACGAAATCGCCGCCTTTGTGGAGAGCGGCAAGCCGGTCATCGGCATCTGCAACGGCTTCCAGGCGCTGGTGAAGGCAGGCATTTTGCCGGGCGCGCCGGTCGCTGACGCTCCCGGTTCGGAAGATGCGCCCCTCGCCCCTCGCCCCTCGCCCCTCGCCTACACCCTCACCCACAACGCCCGCGGCCACTTCGAGTGCCGCTGGGTGACGCTGCGACCAACATCCAGCCGCTGCATCTGGACACACGGCCTCACCGAATTGATCGCGACTCCGGTTGCCCACGGCGAGGGCAACTTCCAGGCGACGCACCTGGAGGCCATCGACGCTCTGCAGGCTGCGGATCAGGTCGCCTTGACCTATGTTGATGCGCGCGGAGCACCGGCGCGTGGCGCGTATCCGGCCAATCCCAACGGCTCCGCCGCAGACATTGCCGGCGTCTGCAACCTGGCCGGCAACGTGCTGGGGCTGATGCCGCACCCGGAGAACCACATCCATCCGTGGCAGCACCCGCGCTGGACCCGGGGCGCCCACGGGCACAGCGGCCTGCCGCTGTTTCGGAACGGCGTCAGGCATGCGGCGGCCATGTGATGGGTGACAGGTGACGGGTGACACGGCTCGCCCCTCGCAAATCGCCCCTCGCAACTTTTCATTCCTGGGAGACGAAGTATGCTCGACCAAGCTGACATTCTGGCGCTGATGCCCCAGGCTTTTCGCGACTCCAACCTGCCGCTGCCCGGCAAGTTGAGCGGCAAGGTGCGCGACGGCTACGACCTGCCCGGCGGGCGGCTGCTGGTGACCACCGACCGCCTCTCCGCCTTCGACCGCATCCTGGCCGCCGTGCCCTACAAGGGGCAGGTGCTCAACCAACTGGCGGCCTGGTGGTTCCGGCAGTTGGGCGACATCGTGCCCAACCATCTGCTGGACGTACCCGACGCCAACGCCAGCATCGTCACCCGGGTGACGCCCTTCCCGGTGGAAGTCGTCGTGCGCGGCTACATCACCGGCGTGACCTCCACCGCACTCTGGCATCGCTACGAACTGGGCGAGCGGCTGATCTACGGCTACCGCTTCCCGGACGGGCTGCACAAGAACCAGGCGTTGCCCCACCCCATCATCACGCCGACGACGAAAGGCGGCGCCACCGGCCACGACGAGCGGCTCACCTGCGCCGAGGTCGTCGCCCAGGGCTGGCTGGATGCCCCCTCGTGGGAGCAGGTGCAGGCGGCCGCGCTGGCGATCTACCGCCGCGGGCAGATGATCGCA
>JAPKMV010000577.1 GCA_026645635.1 Caldilineaceae bacterium | reverse complement strand
CTGGGCTGTAGCCCCAGTAGTTGACGCGGCCATTGGGCGCGTCCTGCAGGTCGAACTGGAAGATCGGCAGCAGTTCGACCGCGGAGATGCCCAGTTCCTTGAGATACGGAATCTTCTCGACCAGCCCGGCATACGTGCCGGCCCTGGCCGCGGCCACCCCGGAACTGGGGTGCCGGGTGAAGCCGCGCACGTGCATCTCGTAGATCACCGTGCGATGCCACGGCGTGCGCAGCGGCTCGTCCTCCTCCCAGTCATAGAGCCGGTTGTCGACGACGACGCTCTTCATGGCGAAAGGTGTGTTGTCGCCAGGGCGGGCGGCAGCCTGGCGATCATAGCGGCGCGGCATGGCGACGCCCCGGCCATACGGGTCGATCAGCACCTTGTCCGGGTCGAAGCGCAGCCCGCGCGCCGGCTCATGTGGGCCATAGGCGCGGTAGGCGTAGATCTGGCCATTTTCGACGCCAGGCACAAAGACGTGCCAGTAGTTGCGCGTGCGGTTGCGACGCGGGTCCAACTTGATCACGCGCGCCGGCTGGGCGTCATCCACATCGTCGAAGAAAAGCAGATCCAGGCCGGTCGCCGTGCGCGAATGCAGCGAAAAGTTGACGCCTCCATCGACAAAGGCTGCCCCAATCGGGAAGCTCCTGCCGTGTTCGCCATGAGTCGTCATAACCGCTGAGGCTGTGGGCATAAAACGCACCTGAAGTTTGGAAAGGGTGGCGGCGGGTCAATCTCCAATCTCCAATCTCTGATCTCATGGACTGGAGACTGGAGATTAGGAGATTGGCTTGACTACGCCTCGCCGCGCAGGATACTGTCGATCTGCGCCATGACGTCCGGCGTCAGCTTGGGCAGCACGTCCAGCGCCTTCATGTTCTCGTGCACCTGCTCGGCGCGGCTGGCGCCGGTGATCACCGTGCTGACATTGGGGTTTGCCGCACACCAGGCAATCGCCAACTGCGCCAGTGAACAGCCGAGGTCGGCGGCGACGGGCATCAACTTGCGCACCGCGGCCAACTGCTGCTCGTTGGTCAGCGCGTTGCGCAGCCACTCGTAGCCGGGCAGCGCGCCGCGCGAATCCGCGGGAATGCCGCCGAGATACTTGCCGGTGAGCAGTCCCGACGCCAGCGGACTCCAGGTGGTCAGCCCCAGCCCGATGCCGCTGTAGAGCCGCGCGTACTCTTGTTCGACGCGTTCGCGGTGGAACATGTGATACTGCGGCTGCTCCATCTGCGGCTTGCGCAGGTGATGGCGCTCGGCGATCTGCCAGGCCTCCATCAACTGGTCCGCGCTCCACTCCGACGTGCCCCAGTAGAGTGCCTTGCCCTGGCTGATGATGTCGTGCATCGCCCACACCGTCTCCTCGATGGGCGTGTTCGGGTCGGGGCGGTGGCAGAAGATCAGGTCCACATAATCCATCTGCCAGCGCTTGAGCGACTTGTCGATGGCCTGCATGAGGTACTTGCGGTTGAGCGTGTTGCGTTCGTTGGGGCCGTCGTTCAGCCCCCAGAAGAACTTGCTGGAGATGATGTAGGACTCGCGGCGCCAGCCGGTGCGGCGCAGCACCTCGCCCATGATCACCTCGGATTCGCCGCCGGCGTAGGATTCGGCGTTGTCGAAGAAATTGACGCCCGCGTCATAGGCTGCCACCATGCAGTCGTAGGCGGTGTCCGTGCCCATCTGTGTCTTGAAGGAAACCCACGAGCCGAAGGAAAGCACACTCACCTTCAGCCCCGCGCTGCCCAGACGACGATATTCCATTTTGTCACTCCTGTTTTGTTTTTGTGTTTGCTGTGTTTGTACGGCTCGATATTATGCCCAGACGAGTTGGAAGATTGCATCGGCGATCTTGCCGGTGGCCGCGTCCAGCGTCAGCGCCAGCCGGGCGCGCCGGCGGCCCCCGTCCAGTTCCCACGTTGCAGTGGATTCGCCGTCACCGGCGACCACTTTGCCCAGCGTGCATGCGCCGAGCTGGCTGTTGGCCAACTGCACCTGGAGCCAGAGCGCCGGCAGGTCTGCGGCGGCGGCGGTGCGCCGGGCCAGCGCAGACCGGTTGGGCCGCGCCACCTGGCCCAGCAGATGCGCCGCCCCTCTGGTGAGCGCCCGCCCCGGCGCAGCGATGGCTGTGATCTCCAGCGCCTGGATGCGGGGCGGAAGCGTCGGCGCCAGCGCCAGCCAGATGTCCACCCAGCCCCGCGCGCTGCGGAGCCGCCAGCGGCCGCTCAGCGCGTTCTCCGCTTCGAACGCGCCTTCGGGCTGCAGGGCGCCGTGGTCGGCGCGCACCTGGGCAAACTCGCGGCGCCAGTCCTCGCGGCTGCGGTCGAGAAAGAAGTTCATGGCGGTCAGGCGGTCAACCAGGTCGTCGTCCCAGGCGGCCAGCAGTTGGATGACACCCGCTTGGGCATCCAGCAGCGCCGCCGAGGGCGCCAGGCGTCGCGGCGGCAGGTTGCCCGCAGTGATGAGCAGCGTGAGCGCCTCCATCGTCGCCGCGGACATGGGCGCATAGGTGCGGTTGCCCAGAGCGATGAGACCCAGGCCGTAGTCAGGCGCCCAGCGCATCGCGGAACCATAGCCCGGCAGCCCGCCTGAGTGACCCACCGACAGAAAGTTGCCGTCCTGCCGCACAAAAAGGCCGTAGCCGTAGGCCGCGTTGGCAACGGTCAGCGGCGCGGCCAGCGCCGCTTGCTCGGGGAACACGCCGACCGCGCGGCTGCCCTGCTGCATCTCCCGCAGCGAACTGCGCTTCACGAGGCCGTCGTCGGCATCGTCGCGGGGTGGGAAGGCGGCGAGAAAGAGCTTCACCCACTTCGCCAGGTCGCGCAGGGTGGTGAAGATGCCGGCGAACGCGCCCACGTCGCCGCCGGTGGGCAGAATCGGCTCCGGTTGCCAGGCGTCGTTCTCCCAGCGGTACCCCAGGGCCAGCCGCTCTGGGTCCACCTCCGCCTGATTCCAGACGGTGCTGGTCATGCCCAACGGTTCCAGGATGTGGCGAGTGATGTATTCCGGGGCGGACAGGCCGGACGCGCCGTGGATCACGCGGCCTAGCGCCATGTAGCCGAGATTGGAATACTCGAAGGCGACGCCCGGCGCGCGGGAAAAGGCGACGCCCCGGGCCAGATGTGCAGCCAGTTCTTCGTCCTTCCAGGCCAGTTGGCGGTCGCCCCAAGGGTCATCCTCGGGCCAGCCGGCGGACATGGTGAGCAACTGGCGCACGGTGATCGCCGCGCTGTCGCGGGTGGGATAGACGAGCTGCGCCAGTTCCGGCGCATAGTCCGCGGCGGGGTCATCGAGCCGCAGCCTGCCCGCATCGCGCAGCATGACCACCGCCAGCGCAGCGAAGCTCTTGCTCATCGACGCGATGCGGAAGACCGTGTCCGCATC
>JAPKMV010000576.1 GCA_026645635.1 Caldilineaceae bacterium | reverse complement strand
GATGCCCAGCACGTGCTTGACGTGGGTGGTGGTCGATTCCTCGTCGTAGAGGCGGATGACCATCGGCTGCAAGCGCCGCGTCATCATCTGGCGGCCGGCCTCCAGCGCGTTGCTCAGGCTGTCGAAGAGCACGGCGCGCAGCAGGCGCGTCTCCGGCAGGTAGTCGACCTGCATGGTCGCTTCGGTGATGATGCCGAAGGTACCCTCCGCGCCCAGGAAGAGCCGCGGCCAATCCGGCCCGGCCGCGTGGAGAGGCACCGGCGCAGTGCGGATGATCTCGCCCGTGGGCAGCACGACCTGCATACTGAGCACCATGTCTTCGGCCTTGCCGTACTTGGTGCTGATCGTGCCCGTGCCGCGCGGCGCAAGATAGCCGCCCAGGGTCGCGCAGTTGGCCGACGCCGGGTAGTGGGGCAGCGTCAGCCCCCGTTCGTTGAGCGCCCATTCGAGCTGCGTGCCGTTGATGCCGGCCTGCGCCGTCACCGTGAGCGACTTCTCGTCGATCTCGATGATCTGGTTCAGCCGCTTGGTGTCCACGATGATGCCGCCGAAGACCGGCGCGGCGCCGCCCTGCGTGCCGGAGCCGCCGCCCCAGGGCACCACGGGGATCTTGTACTTGTTGGCGACCTGCATGATCGCCGAGATCTCCTGCGCCGACGCAGGATGCACAATGAAATCGGGCGTGGGCAGCGGCTGGCCGCGGTCGAGCCACATCTGTGGCATCCACGACCAGTCGGTCGAGTAGATGAGCCGCGACGCGTCGTCGACGCGGATGTTCTGCGCGCCGACGATCTCCTCCAACTCGCTGCGGATCATTTCAAAACCAAAGCGAGAGTTTTTCATGGTCTACTCTTCATGCAGCACGGTGCGCTTGGGTTGAACATGGCTCCACAAGATAAAGAAGAGCGTGGAGATCAGCAGCACGACAAAGCTGACGCTATACAGGGCAAAGACCCAGGGTTGGAAGATGCCGAGAATCCCCAGGACGATGCCCGCCATCGCCAGCGCCTCGATGATGAAGTGGGGGCGCTGGGCGATGCGGTCGCTCAAGCGCACACTCGTAAAGATGATCAGCGTGGCAAAGAGCAGGATGATCGCCACGAAGATCAAGATGAACGGCAGCGCGCTCAGCAGCACGTTTTGCGCCAGTTGTTCCGGCGTGGCCGTCGCCTGGATCAGGAAATAGGCAGCGACGCCCAGAATGATCAGCAGCACCGCCGTCAACGGCAGCCCCTTCGGCACGTGTGGACGTTCTTTCGGCATGTCCCAACTCTCCCCAATCTCGTAATCTCCTAATCTCTTAATCTCCTAATCTCTCCTGTCCAACAGAGATTAAGCGATTAAGAGATTAGGAGATTGGCTGACTAATACTTCACATCCACCGTGCGCCGGCCTGCCGCGGACTCCACCATCGCGTCGCAGACGACGGCGGCGCGGTAGCCATCCTCGAAGGTGGCGCCGTGCGGACCGACCGGCTGATCGTTGACGATGCAGTCGAGCAGGTGGGTGATCTCGTGGATGAAGGTGTGCTCCCAGCCGATCATGTGACCTTGCGGCCACCAGTTGCTCCACCAGGGATGGTAGCCTTCGCTGACCAGCACGTTGTGGAAGCCCTGCGTCTCCTTGGGCTGCTCGCCCACCCAGAAGACCTCCATCTCGTTCATGCGCTCCAGGTTGAAGCGGATGCTGCCCTTCTCGCCGTTGATCTCGAAGCAGTTGGAATTCTTGTGGCCGCCGGCGAAGCGCGTGGCTTCCAGCGTGCCCACCGCACCGTTCTCGAATTCGATGGCGGCGACAAAGGCGTCGTCCACATCCACCTTGCCCATTGTCCCGTCGCCCCAGGGCCGTTCCGGGATGAAGGTCTTGGTCAGCGCGGCCACGCTGCTGATGCCGCCCACCAGGTAGTGGGCCAGGTCGATGATGTGTGCGCCCAGGTCGCCCAGGGAACCGCTGCCCGCTACGTCCTTCTGCAAGCGCCAGATCATGGGCATGTTGTAGTGCGGCATGATCCACTCTTGCAGGTAGACGGCGCGGAAGTGGTAGATGCGGCCCAGCGCGCCCGACTCGATCAGATAGCGGATCTGGCGAATGGCGGGGACGAAGCGGTAGTTGAAGGCCACCATGTGCTTGACGCCGGCCTTTTCCACCGCGTCCCACATGATCTTCGACTCCTCGGCGGTGCGGCCCAGCGGCTTCTCGCAGAGGATGTGTTTGCCCGCCTGCGCCGCATAGATCGACGGCTCGGCGTGCGCGTCGTTGGGGCCGCCGTTGTCGAAGAGCTGCACGTCCGGGTCATCGACCATGGCGCGCCAGTCGGTGTAGTACTTCTCGTAACCGTAGCGCCGGGCCGCCTCAGCGACCGCGCTTTCATTGCGCCCGGCAATCGCCACCATGCGCGGGATCGCGGGTGGCGGATACATCATATAGGGAATGGTCTTGAACGCGTTGCTGTGCGCCTTGCCCATGAAGGCATAGCCCAGCATGCCCACGCCGACGACCGGCGCTTCGCCTTCGGCCTTGGGGCCGGCCATGGTGGTGAATCCAGGTGTTTCAGCCATTATTTCCTCCAAAGATTTTCTTGTTGGCTCAGTAACGATCGCGGCCAACTGCATCGTCTATCCGCAGATTGCAGCGATGACAAAGGCAACAATTGGGCCATCCGAGAACTTTGGTCACGAATGGCACGAATTTTGACGAATTAGAAGAGCACATTCGTGGTAATTCGTCAGAATTCGTGCCATTCGTGCCAAATCTTATGAGTATCTGCGTCATCTGCGTCATCTGCGGATAATGCCCAAATCGTCACCGCCGCATTGATCTACTTGCGCTCGAACGCTGCGTCGAAGGCCACTGCCGATGGCGCGAAATCCAGCCGCTTCACAAAGGCGCAGGACTCAGTGGCGCCGTGCTCGCGGTCCATCTTGCCGTCCTCCCAGAGCGGGCCGGCATAGCCGATATCGTTCAGGGCGCGGATGACTTCCTCGAAGTTGATCGAGCCGCGGCCCACCGAGCGGAAGTCCCAGAAGCGCCGCGCGTCGCCGAAGTTCAGATGCCCACCGAAGACGCCGGCTTCCATCGGTCGCGACGCCCAGTAGACATCCTTCATGTGCGCGTGGAAGATACGGTCGCTGAACTTGCGGATGAAGCCCACGTAGTCCACGCCCTGGTAGCCGAAGTGGCTGGGGTCATAGTTGAAGCCAAAGGCCGGATGGCCCTTCACGGCGTCGAGCGCGTTCTGCGCGCTGGCGATGTCGAAGGCGATCTCGGTCGGGTGGACTTCCAGGGCAAACTTGACGCCCACTTCCTGGAAGACATCCAGGATCGGCGTCCACAACTGTGCAAAGAGCGCCAGCCCCTTCTCCAGGAAATCCGGCGGGTTGGGCGGGAACG
>JAPKMV010000575.1 GCA_026645635.1 Caldilineaceae bacterium | reverse complement strand
CAAGCTGGACGACGCCTTCCGCCGGGTCGAAGCCGGCTGGACGCCTGACATCAAGCTGCCCGACGCCGCCGACATCCAGGCCGCCGAGCGCCTGGTGATCGACTTCGGCAGCCACGACGACCTCTTCGACAAACTGGGCAAGGCGCGCAAGGCCGCCGGTTTCGACAATCCGGCCGCGTGGAAGGCGCTGCAGGCGCAGGGCATCTTCCGCGGCAGCGGCCCCAAGCCGGGCAAACTTGCCTTCCTCTTCCCCGGCCAGGGCAGCCAGTACATCAACATGGGCGGCTTGCTGGCCCAGCGCGAGCCGGTCGTCGCCCAGGTCTTCAAGGACGCCGACATCGTAATGACGCCGATCCTGGGGAAGCCGCTGACCAGCTTCATCTTTGCCAATGCCTCCGACCCGGAGGCAATGCAGAAGGCTGAACTGACGCTGATGCAAACGGCCATCACCCAGCCGGCGATGCTGACGATGGACACCGCTCTCTACAAACTGCTGGCCGAGTACGGTTTCGCGCCCGACATGGTGATGGGCCACTCCCTTGGCGAGTACGCCGCGCTGATCGCCGCGGGCATCATGCCCTTCGCCGACGCGCTGGAAGCCTCCGCCGCCCGCGGCGCCGAGATGACCAAGGTGAGCATGGACGACAACGGCTGGATGGCCGCGGTCATGGCGCCGCTGGAGGTTGTCGAGGCGACGCTCAAGGAGGTGGACGGCTACGCCGTGGCCGCCAACATCAACAGCTACAACCAGGCCGTCGTCGGCGGCGCCAGCAAAGCCGTCGAGCAGGCCATCGGCCTCTTCGAGAAGAAGGGCTACCGCGCCCAGCGCA
The DNA here is from genome assembly GCA_026645635.1 of Caldilineaceae bacterium. Classification (GTDB taxonomy): domain Bacteria; phylum Chloroflexota; class Anaerolineae; order Caldilineales; family Caldilineaceae; genus Fredericiella. The sequence continues at coordinate 2,564 of JAPKMV010000575.1, read as the reverse complement.
TCCCCGTCAGCCACGCCTTCCACACCAAGATCGTGGCGCCGGCCAGCAAGCCGCTGCGCAAAGTGCTCGACCGGCTGCGCGTGAGCGAACCCAAGCTGCCCCTGGTGGCCAACGTCACCGGCGACATCTATCCCACGACCGTCGAAGGCATCAAGGACATTCTGGAACTCCAGATCGCCTCGCCGGTGCAGTGGGTCAAGGGGCTGGAGACGATGTACCGCGAGGGTGTGCGCACCTTCGTCGAGGTTGGCCCCAAGCGCGCGCTCAAGGGCTTCGTCGACGACGTGCTGGGCGCCAAGCCCGAGGTTTGGTCCCTGTTGACCAATCATCCGAAGAACGGCGAAATCGAGAGCTTCAACCAGGCGCTGTGCGGGCTGTACGCGGCTGGGTATGGCGCCGAGGGGCGAGGGGCGAGGGGCGAGGGGCGCGTCGAATCGGCGCCTGTCGTCGTGTCGTCGCCGGCTCCTGTTCAAGCAGAAGTGAAAGAAAGTGTAACCATGACTCAACCGCCGGCCGATGCCAGCAATGCACTGGGCCAAGCGCTACTTCAGGCACTCCAACAACTATCGGGCGCAACGCCCCTCGCCATGTATGGCGCCGCCCCTCGCCCCTCGCCCCTCGCCTATGATCGCAATGACACGCCGCAAGGTTCGGTTGTGATCACCGGCACGGGGCTGGGGCTGCCCGGCGCCAACAAGAGTGTGATGGACCCGGACAACGCGCTGCGCATCCTGCGCGGCGAGCAGTTCGTCGACCTGATCCCGGAGCGTTTCCGCCGCGAGATGGCCACCCGGCGCATCACCCGCCTGGTCAAGAGCGAGGACGGTTCGGGCAGCTTCGAGGTGATCGACAACAGCGACGACGTGATCAAACTGGCCGGGCGCGGCGGCAGCTTTGACCTGGAAGCCGAGTACGGCGTGCCGGGTAAGCTGATCGAGGCGCTGGACATCACCACGCAGTTGGCGATGGCCGCTGGCCTGGATGCGTTGCGCGAGGCGGGCATCCCGCTCACGCAGACCTATCGCGCAACCTCGAAGGGCACCTTCCTGCCTGATCGCTGGCTGCTGCCCGCGGCGCTGCGCGACGAGACCGGCGTGATCTTCGCCAGCGCCTTCCCCGGCGGCGACCGCTTTGCCGATGAGTTCAAACGTTTCTATGAATTCGACAACCGGCGCCGTCAGATCGAGATGCTGGAAGATATTCTGCAATACACGAGCGACCCGGATTCGCAGCGCGAGATTGTGCGCAAGCTCAACGAGTTGAAGGACGAGCAAGGGCGCAATCCCTACGAGTTCGACCGCCGCTTCATCTTCCGCATCCTGGCCATGGGCCACAGCCAGTTCGCCGAGTACATCGGCGCGCGCGGGCCGAACACCCACGTCAACGCTGCCTGTGCCTCCACCGCCCAGGGCGTGGCGCTGGCTGAGGACTGGATCCGCAATGGCCGCTGCCGCCGCGTCATCGTGCTTGGCGCCGACGACGTGACCAGCGAGAACTTGATGGGCTGGGTCGGCTCCGGCTTCCTGGCGACGGGCGCCGCGGCCACCGACGACAAGGTGGAAGAAGCGGCGCTGCCCTTCGACCGCCGCCGCCACGGCACCCTGCTGGGCATGGGCGCGTGTGCGCTGGTGGTGGAGAGCGAAGACGCGGCGCGCGAGCGCGGTATGCGCGGCATCGTCGAACTGCTGAGCAGCGAGACCGCCAACAGCGCGTTCCACGGCACGCGGCTGGACGTGAACCACATCTGCGACGTGATGGAGCGGCTGGTGAGCGGCGCCGAACGGCGCTTCGGCCTCAACCGCTACGCGATGGCGGCACAGATGGCCTTCATCTCGCACGAGACCTTCACTCCGGCGCGCGGCGGCAGTGCGGCTGCGGAAATCTTTGCGCTGCGCAAGACCTTCGGTGAAGTGGCCACGGAGATCGTGGTCTCCAACACGAAGGGCTTCACCGGCCACCCCATGGGCGCGGGCGTGGAAGATGTGATCGCTGTCAAGATTCTGGAGTACGGCATCGTGCCGCCGGTGCCCAACTTCCGCGAAGTGGACCCGGACCTGGGTGTACTCAACCTGAGCCGCGGCGGTCGTTACCCGGTCACCTACGCACTGCACCTGGCTGCGGGCTTCGGTTCGCAGATCAGCATGACGCTGATCCGGCGCATCCCGGGCGGGCATGACCGCATTGAGAACAAGAGCCAGTACAGCCGCTGGCTGGCCGACATCAGCGGCTACGACAGCGCCGCGACCGAAGTCGTCAAGCGGGTGCTGCGCATCGTGGCGCAGGGTGCGCCGAGCCGCGTGCCGGTGGCCAGCACGTGGCGTTACGGCACCGGCCCCGTCGTGCGGGCGATTGCGCCGGGCGCGAGCGCCGGTACAGAATATCGGCCGTTGCCGATGCCCGCGGTGGCGGCAGCAGCAGTGAGGGGCGAGGAGCGAGGGGCGAGGGGCGATGTTGCCGCACCGGTTGCTACTGTACCGACGCCCGCACCCGTTGCGCCGGCGCCGGCTCCAGTGCCCGCACCGAAAGCCGTAGAACCGATTGCGCCGCCGCCCGCGACCGCTGCT
>JAPKMV010000574.1 GCA_026645635.1 Caldilineaceae bacterium | reverse complement strand
GGCCGATGCGCTGCTTGTCTTTGGTGATCAACTCGGCGTCCTCCACCTCGAACGGCACGGCGCGGCTGGGCACGCGCACCAAATCGACAAAGAGGCCGGCGTCGCTGTAGAGACCGGGGCCGACGACATTCTTGATGCGCCCGCTCTCGAACTGTACGCCCACTTCATCCTGGTTGATCTGCTCGAAAAAGTAGAAGAAACGGCTGGAGACCGACAACAGGAGAATGCCGACGACGGCGATCCCCAAAAACACCAACAAGATGGTTACGGGGCGCCGGAGACCTTTGATCTCACGCGAGTTTGCAGCCATTGTCCACCTAATCCTTTCGAATTCAATAGCACCGAACCAAGCGCTTTGTATCACGCCATGCGGCAGAGTCGCAAAGGTTGCGCCACCCGGCGTTTGTGTGCGCGCTGCGCAGCAATGGCGACATTGTAGCAGCGCAGACGCAAAGGCGAAATGACGCCAGGGCGACATTGCAGCCAATCTGCTGACAATCACGCAACACGGCGGGAGAGGTGAGTGGGTGAGGGGGTGAGAGGGTGACGAAAACGCAGCACGCAACACGCAACACGCAGCACCATTCGGCCATTTCGGCCCGCACGGGCTAGAATGCTCAAAACCAACCCGCAGCAAGGGAGCGCCCGATATGAGCATACTGCGCCTTCCTGGTCTCGTGGATGCCCATGTGCATCTGCGCGAGCCGGGCTATCCGCACAAGGAAGATTTCTACTCGGGGACGGCCGCGGCGCTGAGCGGCGGCGTCACCACCGTCCTCGACATGCCGAACACCGATCCGCCCACGGCCACACCGGCGCGGCTGCAGGAAAAGGCCCGGCTGGCGGCAGCGAAGGCGGTCTGCGATGTCGGGCTGTTTGTAGGCGCCACCAACACGGACGCCGACGCCTACCTGCCGGTTGCGCCCCACGCCTGCGGCCTCAAGATCTACGTCAGCGACACCTTCGGCAGTTTGCGCATCGATACGCTCGACCTCCTGCACCAACTCTTTCGCACCTGGGCGGAGCGGGCGGATGCAGTCGGCTACCGCAGCGCGGGCGCCGCGGGCGGGCTTGGCCCCATCGCCGTCCACGCTGAGGAGTTGATGCTGCCGGTCTGTCTCGCCCTGGCCGACCTCTATGCGACGCCGCTGCACATTGTCCACGTCAGCCGGCGCAGCGAGATCGAACTGATTCGCGCCGCAAAGGAGAAGGGGCGCGCGATCACCTGTGAAGTGACGCCCCACCATCTGTTCCTGAGCACCGACGATCTCCCCCGGCTCGGCGCGCGCGGGGACATGCGCCCGCGCCTGGCCACACCCGATGACGTCGCCGCGCTCTGGGCAAACCTGGCCTACGTGGACATCTTCGCCACCGACCACGCGCCGCATACGCTGGCCGAGAAGGCCGGCGAAAATCCGCCGCCCGGCGTCCCCGGCGTCGCGACGATGCTGCCGCTCCTGCTCACCGCGGTGCACGCCGGCCGCCTCACCCTGGACGACCTTCTCAGGCGCTGCGTCGCCAATCCCCGGCGCATCTACGGTCTGCCCGACCAACCCGACACCCATGTCGAGGTCGATGTCGACGCCATGACCACGCTGCGCGATGACGCCGCCCTGACCCGTGTGGGCTGGACGCCCTTTGCGGGGATGGCGGTCTACGGACAGGTGCGCAAGGTCGTGCTGCGCGGTGAGACTGTTTTCCAGGATGGGCAAGTGCTGGCCGCGCCCGGCGCCGGCCAGGTGCTCTTTTAGGCTGCGCATACGCTGCGTTATAATCCACGCATGTCACACGGATCGGACGCCCAACCTCAAGCACCGCCTGTCGCCCAGGCGTTGACCGCGCTGAACGTCCCGCACCAGGTCTTTCGCCACACCGGCGTGGTGACCTCGCTGGAACAGGCGGCGGGCGAACGGGGCCAGCGCCCCAGCCAGGTCGTGCGCAGCATCCTCTTTCGCCTGGGCGCCGACCGCTTTGCGATGGTGCTGGTGGCGGGGCCGGACCAGGTCGATTGGAAGACGCTGCGTCAGGTGGTCGGCCAGTCGCGGCTGACCATGGCCAGCGCCGACGAAGTGCTCGCGATCACCGGCTATCCCATCGGTGCGGTTTCGCCCTTTGGCCTGCCCGCGCCGCTGCCGATCTACATCGACCGCAGCGTTCTGGCCGAGGCGGAGATATCCATCGGCTCCGGCTGGCGCAACATCGCCGTGATCCTGCGCGCCGCGGACTTGCTTCACGCGCTGCCCGGCGCGGTGATTGGGGACTTCCGCACAGCAACTGGCTGATAGCCTGTATGTAAAGTCTCTTTGACGCAGAGTCGCAGAGATGCAGAGGCTCGCAGAGGAAAAATAGAGGAGTTGTAGAGGCGCGTTCTCTGCGTTTCTCTGCATCTTTGCGCCTTTGCGTTGAAATGGGTTGCGCTGCGAACGGTCTTTCAGAAGCTGTTTGCAGCGCGATCTTTTGTCCAGTTTTGCCGCGACTTGCCAAAAGCTGCTTTCCCAGTTACGCTATGCGGCTAGACACGCGTCCAGACGGTCGCTGCCAGGCGTCTCACGACAGATCGAGCGCCGATAGACAACAGCCGCCTGAACACCAAGGAACAACTACCGCCACTTGTCCGACAAGGGAGGGTTTCAATGCAGCGCAGATTCCTCGCAATCGCCACAATCGCCCTGGTCTTCCTGACCACAGCCGCACTCCATCTGGCTGTTACGCAGGTTGCCCTGGCGCAGGACACCACAGCCGCAACCGACGCGCCGGCGCCTCAGCCGATGCGCATCACATTCCGGCAGACAATCCCGCTGACCATCACTGTGGCTGCGACAGCGCCGCTTACGTCGAGCGCTAACCTGACCGCCGAGGCCGCCAGCGCGATCATGGGCGCGCTGCTGAGCAACGTCGCTGCCAGTGACGCCGTCACAGAGAGCGCCGCTGCCGACGCGGCGACCGAGGACGCGGCCGCAGTAACGGCGACCGAGGCGCTGACCGTCACTGCGGACGCTGCGGCGGAAGAAAGTGCTGTCGCTGAAGATGCAGCCATCGACGCGACTGCGACGCTCACGGTCCCAGTGACCGCCAGCGCCTCAGAGTTCGCCGTTCTGCTCACGGTCGAGTTTGACGTCGTCATGACCGACACACTGACGACGACGGTTCCGGCGCTGGTCACGATAGAGGTGGCCGACAACCTTTCCGCCACCATGGCGCTGTCCGCCACCCTGGCGCCCCAGCCGGACGGCGAACTGTCTGTCGAACTGCTGCCGGTCGCTACGCCTGAGGCCACACCGGAAGTGGCCACGCCCGAGGTCGTTACGCCGACAGTGGAAGCCACCGTTGTCGCTACGCCGACGGCAGCCGCACCGGAGACAACCGGCCCCGTGCCGGCGACGATCGGCGACCTGGCTG
>JAPKMV010000573.1 GCA_026645635.1 Caldilineaceae bacterium | reverse complement strand
TGGCGCAGCGGCTGCGCCGCCTCAACCCGCGGCTGCCGGTGCTGGGCGTGGAGATCGACCCTGGCCGCGTGGCCGCGGCGCTGCCCTACGCCGGCGACCTTACCCACTTCCGCCGCGGGGGGTTCAATTTGCCCCTCGCGCTCCATCCCGACGGCACGCCGGAAACTGTGCGCGCGATCCGCGCCTTCAATGTCCTGCGCCAATATGACGAGGCGGACGTTGCCGACGCCTATGCTGCGCTGGCCCACGGCGTCCTGCCCGGCGGGCTGCTGGTGGAGGGCACCTCCGACCCTCTGGGCCGCAACTGGGTCGCCAACGTGCTGCGCCGGGCGGCGGACGCGCCCGCCTGGCAGCCGGAGGCGCTGGTCTTCAGCACGAACTTCCGCGGCGGGTGGGAGCCGGCCCTCTTTCAGGCGGTGCTGCCCAAGAACTACATCCACCGCATGACCCCCAGCGAGCCGATCTGGGCGCTGCTGGAGGCGTGGAAAACGGCGGCGCAGCGGAGCGTTGCGGCGCGAGCCTGGGGGCAGCGCGCCTGGTTCGTCGCTGCGGCGGAGCGGCTCGCCGCAGAGGGGTGGCCGGTGCGCGTGCAGGGGCGGTGGGCGCGCAGTGGGTATTTGGTGGTGACCTGCAATTCGGAATTTCCCCTACATTTGTGACATCTGTCACTTGCGGCGCGGCGCAATCGGACGTATGATTTTGGGACGCAATCGTTGCGCGCCAGGCAAGCGCACCTGGCAAGCTGGAGCCAATTCAGTTCTTCCCTAGGGCTGTCCCCGTGAGGCGCCCTGATCCATGGCTGAAGCCGTCATCGACCCTGACAGTATTTGCCTGCAAGAAATGCAACCTGAGCAGTCAGATTGGAATAGACCGCGGATTCGGCGGATTTGGCGGATTCACGCGGATAGAAATCCGTTCAAATCCATCGCATCCGCCAAATCCGCGGTCTATCTCTGCCTCGCCATCAAACGTGCCATTTTCTGATCCCAGGAGGTCCCCATGCCACGCTCCCATTTCGTCACCCGCCTGCTTTCGTGGATCGTCATCTTCGCCATCGTGCTGCAAAGCCTGGCCCCGGCCATCGCCCTGGCGCAGGAGCCTGACAGCGGCGGCGGGACCGTCCTGCTGCCGCTGATCGCCGGTGGGGCGCGGCCCACGCTGACGGCCACAGACACCGTCTTCCGCACCCGCGTCACCGTGCAGACCACGGCGCAGTGGCGCGACCTGGAGCGCATGAACCCGGTCTTCCTGGCCCGCGGCGCGGACTGGGCTGACCTGCTGGTGGACGACGCCCAACTGGCCGACCTGGCGCGCTGGCGCTACGAACCCAAGGGCACCGACACGCTGGAGGCGTTGGTGACCGCCAACGACGGCGACGGACGCATGGCGACGAGCTTCGCCCCTCTGCTTACCGCGTCAACCCAACTCCGCGCTGCATTGACCTCCGCCCGGCAGAGCGACGCCACGGCCGCGCGCCGCGCCGACGAGTCCCGCGTACATCTGCGCGTCGCACTGAATGCGCTGGCGACTGAGCAGCTAGACTTTGTGCTGACGGCAACCAGCACCGACACGGACAACGACGGGCTGAACGACACGCTGGAAGGCTACTGGTGCACCGACCCGGCGCGCGCCGACAGCGACTTCGACGGGGCGAGCGACGGGGTGGAGGTGCAGCGGCTGAAGGACTGGATGGCCAACAAGCGCTACAGCTATCCCAGCACCGGCAAACCTTTCCAGGGCTGGCCGCCGCAAAAGATCGGCTGCTACGACGACGACCAGGATTCGGTGCCTGACATTGCCGAAATGGTGGAACTGGGCTTGAGCGCCAACCGCGAGTCCACCGACCGCGACAAGTTCGACGACGGGCAGGAGCTGTTCGGTCAGACCTACTGCACCGGGCAGGGCGGCTTCTGCTCCTACGGCCCGCTCCCGCGCAACGAGGACTGGGGCGTGATCTTTGCCGAGATGCCGTCGTGGGTCAAAGCGCCGGGGAGTCATCCGCTGGTGGCGGGGTTTCCGGCGCCGGAGGTGGATGTGGTGGAGTCGTCGATTGTTGTGAAGACAGTCACCGTTGTCACAACCGACCATGTGATCGCAAGTGGAACAGAAAAGTCGTATAGCACCGCAAGAACAGAAGGAACCAGTACAAGTGTTGCGAACACAGTAACCTGGAATGAATGGCAAGAGATGTCAGTGTCAACACCGCAAATGGCCAGTCGTTATGGGGTAGTGGTGCAGGGTTTGATTAAGTTGACAATGTCAAATTGGACGAACAGAACGAAATCAGGTACGAATAGACGAATGACACATCAAAAAGCAAGCACAACATTGAACGGTGGGGCCTGCCATTAGCCGAGATAGAACAGCTTGGTGAACGACTGGCGGAGTACTGGTCACGCTTTGACGGCTATACGACGACCCAAACACGCGACACCAGTGCGTACGGATATCACTACTTGAGCGGACTACTCCGACTTGAAATCGACCGCACGATAGCCAACATCAGCCGTACTGCTGGGATATCGGAACAGAACATGCATCATTACATCAGTGAATCTCCCTGGTCCGCCCAATACGTCAACAAGATGGTAAGGCAGGACATTGCCAATCATCCCCATTTTGCAAAGGGAAGCATCCTGATCCTGGATGAAAGCGCTGACGATAAGGCTGGCAAACAAAGCGCCGGTGCTGGACGGCAGTACAATGGGCGCCGCGGCAAGGTTGACCAATGCCAAGTTGGTGTCTTTTTGGCGTTGGCGAAAGACGGCCTGAGTTGCTGGATTGACGGTGAACTCTTCCTCCCCGAAGAATGGTTTACTGATGCGTATGTAGACGTGCGGCGTCGGGTAGGTGTACCCAATGATCGTCAGTTTCTCACCAAACCAGAAATTGGCCAGGCACTCATTGTTCGGGCAAAACAGGAGGGCATTCCATTCGATGCCGTCACCTGTGATGAACTCTATGGACGCAGTTTCGCTTTTCGTAAGCACCTGAACGAAATTGGCATCGAATACTATGCCGATATCCCGGCCAATACCAGGGTTTATCTGAGTCAGCCGCAGATAGGTATCCCTGAGAACAACCGAGGACCCAAAGCGACCAAACCACAAGTACTCTCTCCCCGCTCACATCGAGTAGACGAATTTTGTCATCATCCTGGCACCCTCTGGCAGACGCTCACGATTCGGCCCTCGGAACGCGGCATGTTGATCGCCGACTTTGCGCGAGTGCGCGTATGGCTCGTACATGATGACCTCACTATCACGGAAGAATGGTTGCTGATTCGTCGCGACGGCAAGAAACACACCTATAGCCTCAGCAATGCACCCACTTTTACCTCCTTGCAGACGATGGCGTTGCGCAAATCACAACGTTACTTCATCGAACGTAGCAATCAAGATGC
>JAPKMV010000572.1 GCA_026645635.1 Caldilineaceae bacterium | reverse complement strand
CTCGCGGCGCGCGGCATCGACGCTGTCGACCACCGTGACAGTGCCGGGGCCGGTGCAGATCAGCGGCGCAGACAGCCCGGCGCCCATCGCCGGCACCGCAAGCGTGGTCACGTTGCAGGTCACACCGCCTGGCTGCACGGTCAGTTGGCGCGGCGGCCCCTGGTAGTTGTCGAAGCGAATCTCATCGCCGGCCAGCACCGTCGTCGTGATGGGCTGGAAACCGGCGTCAGTCATGCGCACCGTCCACGTGCGCGGGAGGGGCGCCGCCTGGTTGTCCACCAGGGTGCTGGCGATGATCTCCAGGCTCTCGAACTGCGCATTGGCCAGCGCCGAGTTGCTGAAAATGGCGCCGCCGGCAGATTCCGACTGGTTCCCGGAGAGGGTGCTGCGCACGATGGTCAGCGCGCCCGCGTTGTAGATGGCGCCGCCCTGCGCGGCCACCGTCACCGACAGGCTGCCATCCGCCTTGACCGCGTACTCGTTGACCGCGGCGTTGGCGGTCAATGTCATGCGCTCCAGGCGCAGTTGGCCCCGGTTCAAGATCGCCCCGCCGGCGCGCGCCATGCCGTAGCGCACGGTCAAATCCTGGATACTCGCCGTCACATCTTCCGCCGGAACGATGGTGTCGCCCCACGGGGCAAAGGAATGCACCGTGAGCACCCGGCCGGCGAGCTTGCCGCTCTGCGTGGCGGTCAATGCCTGGCGCTGTTCCAGCAGCGGGCTGCTGCTGGCTTGCAGGATCGCCCGCACATCGATGGCCTGCGCGGCATCCAGCCGGCTCACGTCCACCCCGGCATGGCGCAGGGTGAGATCGCGGTAGACGACAAAATTGCCGGTGTAGATGCCCGGCCCGATGGCGACCGTGTCGCCGGCCATGGCGCGATTCAGGGCCGCGGCCAGATCGCTGAAGCGCAGTGCGTCCAGGTCCGCGCTGCAGTTGGCGCAGACTGTGAGCGTCTGCGGGCCGAATTCAGTGGCGCCGATGTCGCACTTGCCCCCCGCCGCACCGTCGCGGTTCAAGGGACGCTGCTTGCCGCGCTGATCCGTGGCCACGGCGCAGGAATCCGCCCCGTGCAGCACGGCCGGGCTGTCCGGGGAGACGATGGCCCGCGTCAGCGTGGGGCCGCCGTTGTCGCGCAGCACGCCCAGCAAGGGATCGCCGGTGGCGGTCGAAGCCAATCCATCGCACCCGGCGCCTGCGACCAGGTTGTACCCGCCGTTGGCAAGGCTGCCGGAGCAGAGCGTGCCCGGCCCGCCAAGGATGGAACTCGCCGCGCGGATCGCAGTGGCGCTGTGATTCTCCAGCGCGTAGCTTGCAGCCGGCAGCAGGGTGACGTGCGTCAGCCAACTCTGACCGCCCGCGGCATTGTAGAGACCGCCGCCGCTCCCGCCTGTGCGCGTCGCCACGCTGACGACAGTGCTGTTGGTGATGCTCAGGAGACCGCTGTTGTAGATCGCACCGCCGTTGGTGGCCCGGCTGTTGTAGATGGTGACGCCGCTGAGGTGGAGTTGACTCCCTGCCGCCACATTCACGCCGCCGCCATTGACCGCGCAGCCGTTGCGCAGGTTGAGATCACGCAGTTCCACCTGTGCGTTGCCGGCAATGGTGAAGACGCTGCCGATCGTCGTGGCGCAGTCTGCACCCGGCGCCGTCCGGCTTGCCTGGACAAAGCCCATGTGCGTGCCGGGCGTCAACTCGTCGAGGCTGGGGCCGCGGATCGTGACGCTCTTGGTGACAGTCACGCTTTCCGTAACGATGCCGGAGATGATGACCGTATCTTCCGTGACAGCCTCCGCCAGCGCGCCCGCCACGGTAGGATACTGGCAGCGCGCCGGGAAGTTGACCGGGTCCAGCGGCGCCCCGCACACGTAGTGCAGTTCCTGGCCATATTCCACGGCGCCCGCGTCACAGTACACATTGCTGTGCTCCGGGAAACGCAGGGGGCGCGACCGGCTGCGCTGGTCGATCAGGTTATCCACGCCAAGCTGCTGCTCGCACTCGAGCTTGGGCACCACATCCAGAACGAGGTTATCCGCCACAGCCACCGGCAGGTAATAGGGCGGGGCGTCGCTGCCCAGATCGCGCAGCAGCAGGTTGCCCCACGCAGGCGTGCCGCAGGAGGTGTCGCTGATGCGGCTGAAGCCACCCGTGTCGGTCAAATGGGCGCCGCTGCAGACGTTGTTGTGGTCGTGGCTCGGCCTGGCGACCACCACGGCGAACAGGGCAAACTGCTTGCCCGCCACCGGCTGATTGTGAATGCTGAGACCGCCTGCCTTGCTCTCATTCTGGTAAATGGTGACAAAGCGCGCGTCGATGCCGCCAGTATTGTACAGACCGCCGCCACCCGTGCCGGCGTTGTTGTCGCCGATGGTGCTGTTGACGACGGTCATTGTCCCGGCGTCAGCATTGCGGACAGCGCCACCGCCGGCCCCGGCGCCGTTCCTGACCAGGGCGCTCTGGGTCAGGGTGAGCACGCCGGCATTGTAGAGCGCGCCGCCGTCACCGGTGGCGCTGTTGCCCTGGAAGGTGCTGGTGGTGACAAGGAAGACACCCTGGTTGTAGACGCCGGCCCCGTTGCTCGTGGCCGTGTAGATGGCGCCCCCAGAAGGCGCTGCATTGCCGGTAAAGGTGACGTTGGTCGCGTCGAAGCTGACGGCCGCGCCCAGATTGGCAGCCGCGCCGCCGTTATTGGCGCTGTTGTGCGTGAAACTGCTGTTGACAAAGGTGATCGTCCCCCCGTTGGCGTTGATGGCGCCGCCGCTTCTGGTGGTCGCCATGTTGTCGCGCATCGTGGTGTCGATGGCCGTCAGCGCGCCGGCTTCATGATGGATGCCGCCGCCGTAGGGCGCCCGGTTGCCGGCGAAGGTGACCCGCGTCAAGGTCAATACACCGTTCTGCCACATGCCGCCGCCGTAATTGTTGGCGCTATTGGCGCTGACAATCGAATCGACCAGCGCGATGTTGGCCCCATAGATCAGGCCGCCACCGCTGCCCGCCGCCGTGTTGGACAGGATGCTGGACTGGGTGAGGGAGACGGTGGTGGCGCCGTAGATGCCGCCGCCGTGGCTGGCGTCGGCGCGGTTGGAATAGACCGAGGATTTGACCAGGAAGAGGTCGGTCGAATAGACGCCGCCGGCATTGTAGGTGCCGCGGTTGCCAAACACATTCGATTGATCCAGAGTCAACTTCCCTGTATTGTGGACGCCCCCGCCGTATTTGCCGGTGTTCTGAAAGATCGCGCCGCGGGTCACAGTGATCGTGCTGCTGCCCTGGATGCCGCCGCCGTGCGCGGCGGCCACGTTGTCGTGAACCTGCGCGTCCATGATGGTGAGCGCGCCCCCCACTTTTTCGATCCCCCCGCCGCCCAACGTGGCGGCGCTGTTGGCGAAGATGCTGCTGGCGTCG
>JAPKMV010000571.1 GCA_026645635.1 Caldilineaceae bacterium | reverse complement strand
ACCGGATTTTATTATACCACGCCCGACGGAGCGCGCATTTCTATTCAAGGCTTTCTCTCGATTGTCTCTGCGTTTCTCTGCATCTCTGTGCTGCTGCGTCAAAGTGCGGTGACTTTACAAACAGTTTCTGAGATCGGCGCACTTGCCGCTTGACGGGCGCACGGTCAACGTGGGATGATCGCTGCGTCCGGCGTCTGCGCCAGATTCGCACCAGCCAGGTATCACACATGATGACGCCTCTCCCATCGACCCGCATCCCATCTGCCATCACCCTGCGCCCAGTGGATCGCAACAACTGGCGCGCCGTCGTCGCTCTGCGCATCACGCCGGCACAGCAGGCAACGGTCAGCGAGTTGAGCCACCTGCTGCTGCTCTGTCACTACGATGCCTCGTGGCATCCGCTGGCCGTCTACCGGGATAACACGGTCATCGGATTCTTGATATGGGGCATCGATTCGGGCGACGGCAGTTGCTGGCTGCGGGGCGTGCGCATCGACCAGCGCTGGCAGGGCCAGGGCTATGGTCGGGCAGCGGTGCAGGCGGTGTTGGATCTGCTGGCAGGTGAGCACAACTGTCGCCGCTTCGTGCTGGCCTACAATCCCGCCAACACGGTGGCGCGCCACCTTTACCAGACGTTGGGCTTTGTGGAGACGGGGGAACGGATGGAAGATGAGGTGATGGCGCGCTTGAGTCTGGCGGACGGGTGAGGGCGCCGGCCTCGGCCACACCATCCTCCCGTTTCCAGGCGCTACCCCTTTGCGGCTACAATGCCCGACAAGACGCTCGTACCTATCACCAGGGGAGAAACACCATGCCCAACACCCGCCCACCGTACCCAGCCGACACGATCCTGCGCATGGCGCTGCACGCCGCCAACGAACTCAACCCACCGGCGCAGGAGCCACAAGAACTCACCACGCCCCAGATCAAGCGCTTCCTCTTGCGCAACTGGACGGAGATCGCCGCCAAGGGTTACTGGGGTTACAGCCAGCAGGGGCGGGGCGCCTTCTTCCTCTTCGTGCGCGGGGCGCTGCCGGACAAGATCGCCTGGGACAAAGTGACTGGCATCTATTTGCCCGCCCACCTGGTGGAAGATCTCAGGCAGGGCAGCGACCTGGCGCCGGCGCCGACGACGCACAAACTGGCGGAAATGGTGGCGGCGTATGACCCGGAGCAGGGCGTGGTGGTCTGCATTGCCAACCCGGCCTGGGAGCAGTGGGCGGTGCTGCAACTGAGCAATCCACTGCTCCCGCCGCCCATGGCGTATAGGCGGGCAGGGCAGCAAGCGGGTGTAGAGATTGGGTGAGGGTCACTGTTGGTGGCGTTGGTGAACTTCTTGATGTAACTGAAAACTTTGCATATAACCGTGTGGAATTTCAACCACCAGAGATACACTACCAGTGAAACAAAGTGCTTGCACACCGGCGAAAGCGTGTTACCCTGCAACCAACTAACAAACGTGCTTACTGCTTGCTTTGCGGGCGCTGTGCATGTGTGAGGGTGTAGCGGTTAGCATAACGGCCTGTCAAGCCGTAGGTCGCGGGTTCAAATCCCGTCGTCTCCGCCAGAAATGAGCAAGAGGAGTTTCGGTGCCGAAACTCCTCTTTTTTGTGCGTTTGGCAGCCACACTACACTGGCTATCCAGCGCGCTGTGGCGCATATTCCAGCACCACGATCCCGCACGCAAACGGGATGGCATTGACCAGCTTCAGGTCTTGCTTGCCTTCCAGTTCGCCGAAAATCGACAGCCCCTTGCCAATCGCCGCGGGGTTGACGAACAGGTGATATTCGTCGATCAGCCCGTGCCGGATCAGCGACGCCACAAAGCTGGCGCCGCCGTAGGCGATGATGTCCTGCCCGGGCTGCGCCTTGAGCGCGGTGATCGCGTCCGCCAGATCGCCAGTGGCCAGCACCGTGTTGTCCCACGGCGAGTGGTCGAGCGTCTTGGTGAAAACCACCTTGGGCGTGGCGGTGAATTTGATGCCGGCGGTGTGCTCCGGGTGCGTTGGGTCTGCGGCAACGCCCGCCCAGTGGGGAATGAAGCCCGCGGCCAGCTTGCGCCCCAGCACGATGCAGTCGACGGGTTCGGTCAGGTCGGTGACGTACTGTTGCAGGGCGTCGTCCCAATCCCACACGCCAAAGTCCATCTCGCCGTTGGGGCCGGCGATGAAGCCGTCCACGGTCATCTGCACCTGCAATTTCAGTTTGCGCATGATTGTCTTCTCCCTTGGCACGCCGCCTACTCGCTCTTTTCCCCGCCGTCCATCATCGTCGGATCCGGCGCGCCCATGATGTTGTAGCCACCGTCGACGTAGAGCACCTCGCCCGTGATGCGCGTGGCGTGGTCGCTGAGCAGGAAGAGCGCGGCCTGCCCGACATCCTCCTGATCCACGTTGCCCATCGGCGCAACCTGGCCGACGTAGTTGAGGCTCTTGCGGAAGCCGCTCACGCCGGAGGCCGCCAGCGTCTTGATCGGCCCGGCGCTGATGGCGTTGACGCGGATGCTGTCCTTGCCCAGGTCCCAGGCCAGGTAGCGCACCGACGCTTCCAGCGCTGCCTTGGCCACGCCCATCACGTTGTAGTTGGGCGTCACTTTCTCCGCGCCATAGTAGGTCATGGTCACGATGCTGCCGCCGTTGGGCATCAGCTCCCGGGCGTGGCCGGCCAGCGTGATGAGGCTGTAGCAACTGATGTCCAGCGCGATGCGGAAGCCGTTGCGGCTGGTCTTGTGGAAGCGGCCGCCCAACTCCTCGCCGGGGGCGAAGGCAATCGAGTGCACCAGGAAGTCGATCTCACCGAAGTGATCGGCGATCTTAGCGAAGGTGGCGGCGATGGCATCGTCGTTGGTGACGTCGCACTCTTCGACGAAATCGCTGCCGACGCTGGCGGCCAGCGGTTCCACCCGCTTCTTGAGAATCTCGCCGGCATAGCTGAAGCCAAGGGTTGCGCCCTCGGCGTGGAGCGCCTGGGCAATGCCCCAGGCAATCGAATTCTTGTTGGCAACGCCGAAGATCAGACCCTTCTTGCCGTCAAACAGTCCCATGCTCTCCCCCCTGATGAACAAAACCGATTGAAGTGTCGTAGGTCACGTTTTCAACGTGACAGAGCCGCCGGGCCGAATTTGTCACGTTGGAGACATGACCTACGGTTGTGAGAATTTGTCGCGTTGAAGGCGTGACCTACGGTTGCGAGAATTTGTCACGTTGGAAACGTGACCTACGGTTGTGCGAGTCTGTCACGTTGGAAACGTGACCTACGGCTGTGCGAATTTGTCACGTTGGAAACGTGACCTACGGTTGTGCGAGTCTGTCACGTTGGAAACGTGACCTACGGTTGTGTGATTATGGTGTGATGCGCAGAAATTTGCGCTTGCCGGCCTGCAGCACTCGCTCGCCGGCGCCCGGTT
>JAPKMV010000570.1 GCA_026645635.1 Caldilineaceae bacterium | reverse complement strand
CCACTCACCCACTCACCCTTTTCACCCCCTCACCCTCTCTCCCATCACATCTTCCGCCGTCAGCCAACCGGTCTCCGGGAACAACCGGGCGATCTGCGGCGCAAAAAGCGGCGACGCCCCCAACACTGCCGCCGGCGTCCCCTCCGCAATCACCTGGCCCTGGCTCATCAGCACCACACGGTCGGCCAATGCCGCCGCCAGTTCTACATCATGCGTCACCAGCACGATCGCCGCACCGTCGGCGCGCCACCCCTTGAGCAGCGCCACCAGTTTCGCCTTTGCCGCGTAGTCGAGCCCGCGCGTCGGCTCGTCGAGCAGCAGCGCGCCCGGCAGTGTCACCGTGATCGCGGCCAGCGCCACCCGCTGCCGCTCGCCCACGCTCAAGTCGCGCGGATACGCGCCGGCCTTGTGCGTCAAGCCCAGCCGCGCCAGCAACGCATCAGGATCGGCGAATTTGCCCCTCGCCCCTCGCCCCTCGCCTCTCGCCTCTTGCACCTCGCCCCTCGCCCCTCGCCCCTCGCTCGCGGTATTCTCAATTGTGAATTGTGAATTGTGAATTGTGAATTGTGAATCGCCCGCTGCCGCTTGATCATTGACAATTGGCAATTGACCATCAACCATTGACAATTCCTTGCGCCCCTCGCCATGATTCCTCAACGTCACCAGCATCTCCTCGCGCACCGTCTCGGCGAAAAGCAGCGTATTGGGGTCTTGGGGCAGATAGCCCACGCGGCGGCAGATGTCGGCGACAGCCTGGCCGGCGATGGACTCGCCCGCCACCTTGATGACGCCGGCCTGCGGCTTGACCAGCCCCACCAGGCTGCGCAGCAGCGTCGTCTTGCCGGCGCCGTTGCGCCCCATCAACGCCACCACCTCACCGGGACGCACGGCAAAGTCCACACTGCGCACCACCTCTGTTGCACCGTAACGCACCGTCAGCCCATGCACCTCGATATAGGGCGGCTGCCGATTGGCCGGGATCGCCAGCAGCGGCTTGGGCTTGTCAGCCGGCGCCGTTCGATCCCGCAGCCAGGGCCGGCTGAAGCGCAGCCCTTCCTTGATCGTCAACGGCAGCGGTTCCCAGTGCAGCGCCTTCCCCAGCTTGACCAGCGGTGGCGCCAGGTCGATCTGACGCAGCACCGTGCGCGGCTCGTCACAGAGCAGCGGCCCGCCAGCTTCCGGCAAATACAAGATCCGATCCACAAACGGCAGCACCCGCTCCAGCCGATGTTCAGCCAGCAGGATCGTCAAGCCCAGATCCGCGTTGAGCCGCACCAGCGCGTTCAGCACATCTTCCGCTGATTTCGGGTCGAGCTGCGAAGTCGGCTCGTCGAGCACCAGGATGCGCGGGCGCAGCGCCAACGCCGCGGCTATGGATACGCGCTGCCGCTCGCCGCCCGACAGCGTCTTGAGCAGCCGGTTGCGCAGCGGCGTCAGGTCGAGCAGGTCCAGCGTCTCCTCGACGCGCACCCGCATCTCCTGGGGCGGCATGGCCGCGTTCTCCAGCGCAAAGGCGATCTCGTCCTCGACCCGCTCCATGACAAACTGCGCTTCCGGGTCCTGGAAGACGAAGCCCACCTGCCGGCTGAGCACGCGCGGGGTGGCGGCCACCGGGTCGAAGCCGGCCACGCGCACGTTCCCCCGCATGTCACCGCCCGAAAAATGGGGCGTCAGCCCGTTGAGACAGCGCAGCAGCGTCGATTTTCCCGACCCGGACGCGCCGATCACCAGGATCAACTCACCCTCGGGCAAATCAAGGCTGACTTCCTGCAACGCCGGCCCCGTCGCGCCTGGATACGCAAAGGTGACGTGATCAAAGTGAATCAAACCGTCCGTCAATGGCTGCGCCATGCTTCCCTCACTGCGCCAGCAGCGGCGCCAACAGCCCCAATGTCCCGACGCCGATCGCCGCATGAAAGCCAGGCAAGGCGGCAGTCGGATAGGGATAGAAAACCAATGTCATACGCTCGACGCCGGGCAGCGGCGCCAGGTAGACGAGCACCACGGTCAGCCCCGCCGCAATCACCAGCGCATCCCGCACGCGCCAGCGGTCCTCGCGATAGACCGTGTGGGGATGGCGCCGCCCAGCCAGCCAGACACCCGCGGCCAGCATCCCCGCGCCGGCCAGCAAGAGCAGCGCGCCGATCCACACCTGCGCCCAGACAATCTGCAGCAGCCAACCAGCGACGATGGCCACCAGGCCAACCAGCACGAGCAGCCGGTCGCGCACATCCGGGCCGCTGCCTGCGCTGACAAACCCTCGCGCCATCATCGATTCGGCCAGTTGCATCGAACGCTCCAGGCTCGCCTCCAGCAGCGGCACCACCAGCGGCAGCCAGGCGCGCACCCCGCGCATCCGGTTGCCGCGCACCATCTGCGCCTCGCGGATCTGCTGCATCTGCTGCAAGGCCGTGGGCACAAAGGTGACGGCAATCGACGTGACCACCGCCACCGGGTAATACGCCCGCGGCGCCAGCCGCAGCAGCGCCTGCACGCTGATCGCCCGGTTGATGACGCCGAAGGCCACAAACAGCCCGGTGAGCGCCAGCCCATTGAGCGCGCCGTAGATCAGCGCCTCCCAGGTGATCGGCCCGCCAATCAGCGGCAGCCAGGCGGGCAGCGTCACGATCACATGGCTGCCCACATGCACCATCAGCCCATTGAACAGCGCTGAAAAGGTCACAACCACCAGGGCAAAACGCCAGGGCGAAATCATCACACCGCTGCGCGCTTCAGCATCCGTCGGGATGAAAGCATAGACCAGCGCCACACAGAGCAGCGTCACCGCCAAGTAGAGCGGGTTGCGCGTCACCGTCAGCGCCACCATCGCCGCCGCCAGCCAGAGCAGCCAGGTGAAGGGGTGAAGTGGGTGCTTCACGCTTTCCCCCGGTCGCTGGGTGACAGATGCAGGGCCACAGGCGCTACGTGCTGATACGTGAATGCAAACCTCGCCTGAAAGCGGCGCAGCACGCGCAGCACGGCGCGGCCTGCGGCGGCTATCAGCAGCAGGTTGCCCGCCGCCGCCATCAAGTCCCACGCCAGCGACGTGACCAAATAGAACACGGCGTAACGCCGGATCACGTCGCCCACGCCGATGCCCGGCTCCCAGTACATGCTGGCCGGGCCGGTGGCGTAGGGCCAGAACCAGATGTTCATGATCACGCCGTAGAACAGACCCCAACCGGCGCCAAAGAGCGCCAGCACGATCACCTCGCCGCGGCGCCCCGGCCCCCCCACTGCCCGCACCACGGGACGGCAAAGCGGCGCCGACAGCCCGATCCAGCCGGCGGTGAACATCTGGTAGGGCAGCCACGGCCCCACGCCGCCGGTGAGAATGCCCGACACGAGCAGCGTCAGCGCGCCCATCAAAAACCCAAAGCGCCCGCCGAAGACATAGCCCGCCAGCAC
>JAPKMV010000056.1 GCA_026645635.1 Caldilineaceae bacterium | reverse complement strand
CTCAGCCTGATCGCCTTTATTCTCACCGGCTACGGCGAATTGGTTCGGCTGCAGGGCGACTATGACCTGGCAGCGCAGCTCTACCGGGAGGCGATGACGCTGGCGGAGGAGTTGCACCAGAAGCCGCGGCGGGTGATGCTGCTGCACAACCTGGCCTACGTCGTGCTCCACAACGGCGCGCCGCGTCAGGCGCGCCAGCTCTTCCAACAATGCCTGGCCCTGGGGCGGGAACTGCCCGACCGCGAGAACTTCGGCATGTGTCTGCTGGGCCTCGGCGCCGTGGCGACCGTGGAGGGCGATCAGGAGCGGGCCGCGCGGCTGTTCGGCGCCGGCGAGCAGGTGCTGGCCGCCATCGGTGCAGCGCTTGCCCCCGCGGACCAAGCCGAATATGACCGTTATCGGACGCGCGCACAGGCGTCATCGTCTCCCGACGCCTACGCCCGCAGCTTTGCGGCAGGACAACTCCTCACCACCGAAGCGATGGAAGCCCTGGCGTTGGGGTGAAACACAACTATACCCGACAAGGTGAGGCGTGAGGGGGTGAGAGGGTGACGGAAACGCACCTTTTGACCGCTCGAAGTATGTCTTCGTAACTTCCAAGCCTCAGAGTCTGTTTGTGAAGCCAAGCCAATTGACCCAAAGGCGCAGAATCGCACCGAGTTTTTCTCCGCGAACCTCTGCGACTCCGCGTCTCCGCGTCAAAGAGAATAAAGACGATATCAACAAGCAAGACAACCTTCGGACGCTGGACGCCGCTTTTCGGACGCGTTCAGGACGCGGCGTGCGTACACTCGTCACAGAGGAGGCGCAGCGGGTCAAGCGGACCTGGCGCACATTCGGTGAGGAGAGACAAAGTGACTGACAAACTGCATTTGATTGTGCTGATCGTGATGATGCTGCTGGCGCTGTGGGCGATTCCGGCGCAGGCGCAGGAAAGCGTGGACGCGCCAGTGGCCGAAGACAGCGTGGATGCCGTCGAGACGATCGCCAGCGGCTGGTTTCGCACCACCATCGACGGCTCGTCCGCCGAGACGGGGCGCGGCCAGAATTCGATTGCCGTGCGCGCCGACGGCAAGACCTTCGTGAGCTACTACAACGCGACGAAGAGATCCCTCGACGTGGCGATGCAGGTGCTGCCGCTGCAGGGCAACTGCGGCACAGATCAGGCGTGGGTTTGCATGACGGTGGACGATTCGGACACCCTGGACATGGGCATGGCCAACGCCATTGCCCTGTATCCAACGACCAACTTGCCTGCGGTGGCCTACATCGTCGGCGACCCCAACAACCCCGTCAACTTTGCGTTGAAGTTCGCCCTGGCGACCGGCTGCACGACGACCTGCTCGTGGAATATCTCGACGATTCAGGCGTTCTCGCTCAACTTCCGCGCCAATCAGGTTGACCTGGTCTTCTCGACCAACGACAACAAGCCTCATGTCGCCTACACCGTGGTCAACACGCAGGCGCCGAGCGGCGTCAACCACACACCGCTCTACTACGCCACCATCGCGGGCAACGGCGCGTGCAACGGCGGCGCCAGCGGCTGGGAGTGCGCGGTCATCGACAACGGCGGGCGCGGCGTCACCGATGTCGCCATCGGCCTCAACGCCAATCATCGCCCGCGCATCGTGTACAGCCGCTACGATATGTCGGGCAACAACTTCACCAACTCGTGGCTGATGTTGGCCGCCTACTCTGTCAACAGCGGCAACTGTGGCCCACAGATGAACGGCAGCGCCACCTGGACGTGCACCCAACTGCGCCAGTTTGCGGACTATGCGCCGAGCGCAGTCGACGTGGCCATGAATGGCAGCGACATGCACATCGCTTATGTCAATCAAACCCAAGCCCGGCTCAACTACATGAAGCTGGACTTTGACAACTTGACCGGCAACTGCGGCCCCAACAACCAGTGGCACTGCGCCGAGATCGAGGCGACGGGCTATTTTGCCAAGCCCTCCATCGTGCTGCGGCAGGGGACGCCATCCATCGCCTACACGGACAAGAACGACACGAACCCGGCGCGGGAAATCCTTAAGCTGGCGACGCCGCAAGCCATCGGCAACTGTGGCCCGGAAGACGGCCTCTATCTCTCGTGGCAGTGCACGACGCTCGACAACGGCGTGACGATCGGCCCGGTGGATCAGGTTGGCTTCGCACCGACGATCGGCTTCGACGCCCAGCGCAGCGCGCTGGAGATTGCCTACGGCGTGAATGCCGCCAAGAACCTGGTGATCGTCGAGAACCACCGCCCGGCGCCGGTGCTCACCAGCCTGGGCCAGGATTCGGCGCCGGCGGGCAGCGCCAGTGTGCAGGTGCTCATCACCGGCAAGAACTTCGCCACCGACGCCTGGGTGGTGAAGGATGGCGTCTATGTTCCCACGGAACGCATCAGCAGCACCCAGGTGCGCGCCACGCTCGACGCCGCCGGCTTACAGCAGGTTGCGACGGTGAACCTGCGGGTCTGCAACCCACCCTTCCCCCTCACCGACTGCTCGAACAGTGCACCGTTCCAGATCACAGCCCCGGTTGCGGGACCGCAGGTCTTCCTGCCGCTGGTGACGAAGTAAGGGTGAGAGGGTGAGGGGGTGAGGGGGTGATTTGACCATGTCTCACCCTCTCACCCGTTCACCCCCTCACCCTCTCATAGAGAAGTGGGGATATCCGATGAGCATGGTGCAGCGCAGCGAACAGGATCGCCGGGAGCAGCTTTTCCTCGTGCGTATCTGGTGGGAACCTAGCGCCGCGACCTCGGCTGGTGCGTGGCGCGGGCGGGTAGAGGATGTCAATAACGGGGAGCGCAGCTACTTCGCCGAGCTGCCCGACCTGGTGGAGTTCATCGACGAGCGGCTGGGGGTGGAAGTGGACAGTACACAGAGGGCACAGAGATGACGCAGAGAGCACAGAGAAAAACAGAGAGAGCGATCCTCCGCTTTCTCTCTGTGCCCTCCGTGAATCCTCCGTGCCCTCTGTGTACTGCTATTCAGCCGCGAAGCTGGTCAGAGCGGCGAGGCCGTTCTCGACGCGGGTCATGGTTTCAGCGCGACCGAGGACGA
The DNA here is from genome assembly GCA_026645635.1 of Caldilineaceae bacterium. Taxonomy (GTDB): domain Bacteria; phylum Chloroflexota; class Anaerolineae; order Caldilineales; family Caldilineaceae; genus Fredericiella. The sequence goes on along the minus strand of JAPKMV010000056.1, from coordinate 8,072 downwards.
CCATGCTCTCGAAGAGCGGCGGCGCCACGGTGCGCCCGGTGATGGCGACGCGGAAGGGCGCAAAGAAGCTGCCCACGGGAATCTGCATCGCCTCGGCGCGGGCGCGGAAGTCCGCCTCCAGCGCGGGCAGCTCGAACGGCTCGACCGCAGCCAGCAGCTCCAGCCCGGCGCGCAGCACGTCTACGCTCTGCGCCGCCGTCAGCTTCTTGCCGATCAGCAGCGCCGGGTTGGGATAGGTGATGGTGCCGGCGGTGGCAAAGGCCCAGTCCACCAGCGGCGCGGCCTCGGTGAGCAGCTTGATGCGCTCACGGATCAGCGGGATCAGCGCATCCAGCCGCGGGTCGGTGAGCAGTGCGGCAGCGTCCAGCCCCAGGTCGCGTGCCAGGTAGGGCGCCAATGCCTGTTTGAGCGCGTTCGCCTCCATCTGGCGGATGTAGACGCCGTTGAGCCAGTCGAGCTTGGCGAAGGGCAGCGCCGCCGCCTTGGCGGAGATGTCGGCCACGTCGAAGCGTTCGATGGCCTCCTCCCGGCTGAAGACCTCGCGCTCGCCGTCGAAGTTCCAGCCCATCGTCGCCAGGAAGTTGAACATGGCGTCGGGCAGGTAGCCCGCCTGCATGTAGTCGTGGACGAAGGGTGAGAACTCCTTGCCCTCGACCACCGACTTGCGCTTGCTCATCTTGCCCTTGCCGCTGGGATCCAGGATCACGGGCAGGTGCACGAAGGCTGGCGCTTCCCAGCCGAAGGCGTCGAAGACCAGCTTGTGCAGCGGCGCAGAGGGAATCCACTCCTCCCCGCGCAGCACGTGGGTGATCTCCATCAGGTGGTCGTCCACCACGACGGCCAGGTGATAGGTGGGCAGCCCGTCGCTCTTGAGCAGCACCGGGTCGGCTACGCTGGCGCTCTCCACCACGATGTCGCCGCGGATCACGTCGTGGACGACAGTCTTGCCTTCCAGCGGCGCGGCCAGGCGCACGACCGAAGAACGGCCCTCAGCCTCGAACGCGGCGCGCTGCGCGGCGGTGAGATTGCGGTGGCGCCGGTCGTAGGGCTGCCCTTTGGCGCGCAGTTCCTCCAACTCCGCCTCGCTGGTGTAGCAGCGGTAGGCTTTGCCCTGGTCCACCAGCCACTCCGCATACTGCTGATAGATCTCCCGGCGTTCGCTCTGGACGTAGGGGGCGAAGGGGCCGCCCTTGTCCGGGCCTTCGTCCCACTCCAGCCCCAGCCAGCGCAGCCCGTCGAAAATGAACTGGACGCTGTCCGGGTTGTAGCGCTTCTGGTCGGTGTCTTCCACGCGCAGGATGAACTGGCCGCCGGTGTGGCGCGCCATCAGCCAGTCGAACAGCGCAGTGCGCAGCCCGCCCAGGTGCAAGTAGCCGGTGGGGCTGGGCGCAAAGCGCACCCGCGCCGGTTTGGTCATATGCGGCATGTGTACTCTCCCCAATAAAAAGACCGCAGCGGGTAACTGTCAACCCTCAGAGCCTGTTTGTAAAGTCACCTCTTTGACGCAGCGGCGCAGAGATGCAGAGATACGCAGAGAAGATCGAGAGAAAGCACAGCAATAGCCAGCTTCTGCAACTCCTCTGCGCCGCTGCGTCTCTGCGTCAATCTTGCCCCTGTTCAAACAGTCTCGCGGAGAATAGGCGATTCACCGATTGCGCAGATTCCATAGACTGACCGCTCGTGCATCTGCGTAATCTGTGGATGATGCCTGAGTAGTTGCCGCTGCGGTCAACCGTTTTTTCTATTCGCCGAGTTGCTGCCGGAGCAGGTCCTGCACCTGTTTCGGGTCGGCCTTGCCGCCGGTCGCTTTCAGCACCTGCCCGGTGAACATGCCCAGCAGGCTCGTCTTGCCGCCGCGGTATTCGGCCACCTTGTCCGGCAGGCGGCCCAGCACCTGGCTGATGGTTGCGCTCAGCTCGTCCTCGCTCACCTTCCGGTCCAGCCCCAGCGCGGCGACGATCTCCCGCGGGTGGCCGCCCTCGGCCAGCATCCGGGCGAAGACCGTCTTCGCCGCCGCGGTGGTGATCGTCTCCGCGTCGATCAGCTTGACCAGTTCACCCAGGTCGGCGCCGTCGAAGGCGAGTTCGTCCACCGTGCGCCCCTTGAGTTCGCGCAGCACCTCGTTGGCAATCCAGTTGGCGATGGCCTTCGGGCTGTCATGGACGGACAGCGCGGCATCGAAGAAGTGAGCGACGGCCAGATCACCGGTGAGGACGTCGGCCTGTTCCGGCGCCATGCCCAGGGCGCCCACGTAATAATCGTAACGCTGGGCAAGCTGCACATTTTCGGCGCGGGCGCGCACCCGTTCTTCGGAGATCGAGCCGGTGACAACCGGCTCTGGCGGCGGCGCGGGTTTTGCTGCGGCGCCCTTCACCGGCGTAACCGCGGGTTTGCCATCTTCCTGCCAGGTGTAGGAGGTGGACAGCTCGACGATGCGGTTGAAGATCAGCGCGCCGGGCTGCGAATCCTGATCGGCGATGAAGTAGCCCTGGCGCACAAACTGGAAGCGCTCGCCCGCCGCGGTCGCGGCCAGGCTCGGCTCCACCAGCGCGGCCGGCAGCACCTCCAGCGACCGCGGGTTGAGATAGTCCTTGAAGCTCTTGCCCGGCTCGGTCTCGTCCGGGTTGGCCACGGCGAAGAGCCGGTCGTAGAGTCGCACCTCGGCAGACACAGCGTGGCTGACGGAGAGCCACTGGATGGCGGTGCTCCTGCGCTGCTGTGAGCTGTTATTGGATTTGCCCAGCGAATCCGGGTTGTAGGAGCAGCGCAGTTCTGTCGCCTCGCCGGTGGCCGGGTCGGTGATGACCTCGTCGCAGCGGATCAAGTAGGCATGCAGCAGCCGCACCTCGTCGCCCGGCGCCAGCCGCGCCCAGTCAGGCGGCGGGTCCTGGGCGAAGTCGCTGCGTTCGATGTAGATGGTGCGGGTCAGCGGCACGGCGCGCGAACCCTCTTTGCCGATGTCGCGGGGCCAGTAGGGCGCGTCGAGCCATTCCACCTTGTCGGCGGGGTAGTTGGTGAGCGTGACCTTGAGCGGGCGCAGCACGGCCATCACCCGCGGCGCACGGGTGTTCAGGTCGTCGCGGATGGCGCTCTCCAGCGCCTCGAACTGGACGCGGCTGTTGGTCTTGTCCACGCCGATACGCTCGACAAACTTCTGAATGCCCTCTGGCGTGTAGCCGCGGCGGCGCAGCCCGGCGATGGTGGGCATGCGCGGGTCGTCCCAGCCGCTGACGTACTTCTCCTCGACCAGTTGGAGCAGCTTGCGCTTGCTCATCACCGTGTAGTCGAGGCTGAGGCGGGCGAACTCGTACTGGTGCGGCCGCGGCTCTGCGTAGAGACAATCGACCAGCCAGTCGTAGATAGCGCGGTTGTTCTCAAACTCCAGCGTGCAGATCGAGTGGGTGATGCCCTCGATGGCGTCGGAGAGCGGGTGCGCGTAATCATACATCGGGTAGATGCACCAGGCGTCGCCCGTGCGGTAGTGGCTGGCATGGCGGATGCGGTAGAGGAGCGGGTCGCGCATCTTCATATTTTCGGCGGCCATGTCGCCCTTGCCGCGCAGCACATGCGCGCCGTCGGGAAACTCGCCCGCACGCATGCGGCGGAAGAGGTCGAGGTTCTCCTCCACCGTGCGGTCACGGTAGGGGCTGTTGCGGCCGGCTTCCATGACCGTGCCGCGGTAGGCGCGGATTTCTTCCTCGCTGAGGCTGTCCACATAGGCATGGCCGTCGCGGATGAGCTGCTCGGCGAACTGGTAAAGCTGCTCGTAGTAGTCGGAGGCAAAGAAGAGTTTGTCCTGCCAGTCGTAGCCCAACCAGCGCACATCTTGCTGGATCGAGGCCACGTACTCCATGTCCTCGGTCTCCGGGTTGGTGTCGTCGAAGCGCAGGTGGCAGACGCCGCCGAAGTCGCGCGCCGCGCCGAAGTTCAGGCCGATGGATTTGGCATGGCCGATGTGAAGATAGCCGTTGGGTTCGGGCGGGAAGCGCGTCGCCACCCGTCCGCCGTAGCGGCCGCTTTCGGTGTCGCGCTTGATGATGGCGCGGATGAAATCCAGGTTTTCTTTGCCTTCAGCGCCGCTTGCGCCGTTGGGTGTGGTGTCGTCACGCATAGACGGTTCAACTCTTGTCGTTCGTTGCATTGCGTTCGCTGCATTCGCTTGACAAACCAGGTTTCTCCCAGAAACCTGGTTTTCGTTCGCACAATATCCGTCAATCAATAGCACGCAGGAGGGGAAAGTGTCAAAACTGCCCCCTGGTTTATCGTCTTACGCCGATCTTCTGAACAGCACCCGATGTGATAAGATCGCCGTTTCGGGAATGGGAAAATCAATGCAGCTATCGCATCTACAGACAAAGCTCAAAAAACCTGCAATCACAGACACGGTCGTTCCGCGCCCGTTGCTGTTGCAGCAGCTATGCGCCGGCATTGGCCGCAAAGTAACCCTGATATCGGCGCCGGCCGGCTTTGGCAAAAGCACCCTGGTCAGCAGTTGGCTGGATCATCTCGAAGCGGCGCCGCTGCAGCGCAAGAGCGCCTGGCTTGGCCTGGATGAGGCCGATAATCTGCTTCCCAGGTTTGTCACCTATGTGGTTGAGGCAATCGAAGAACGATGCCCGGGTTGCTGCAGATGGGTCGCGATCGGATCAACTTCGAGCGCGCGCACCCAGCCTTCGTCAAGTATGTTACGGACACAGACATGGTAGATTGGGCTTGCCAAATGCAGCTCCTTTGTCATCATGCAGTTTGCCGAAAAAGTCTACTGCCGTTATGCAATATCGCAAGTTACAAAGCGTACTAGTCTTGTACCCGACTTGGCCCAAAGCGCAGGATAAGTAGTACATCGCTAGTACAGAACGTATCTGGCATAATGGCGCAGGTACGGATAGACTGAAGATTACCGGAACATAATCCGGGTGTGTCGCGTTTCATCGGACAGTGGTGCGAAGTCCCGTGGAATTACTGCAGCGGGAGATCGCCCGCAAAAACTCCTGGAATGAGACGGAAAACGGTCAGCTGCGCGGCAGTCAAATGCGGCAGCCAAATAGTGAAAGGAAATCCAATTGAAAACCACAACGCTACGGAACTTGATTCTCCTGGTGGGCCTGCTGTTGCTCATCGCCGCCCCGTCGGCGCTGGCGGCCGATTCGGCCTTGGGCGGCACGAACTGGGTGCTGAGCACGCTCAACGGCCAACTGCCGCTGGCCGGCACGTCGGTCACGCTGCAGCTTGGCGAGGACGGCAGCGCCACCGGCAGCGATGGCTGCAATCGCTTCACCACCACCTACACGGCCAGCCGGTCGACCATCAGCTTTGAACCGGCCGCCTCGACCATGATGGCCTGCCCCCCCGCGGTCGCCACTCAGGCCGGCGACTTTATGGCTGCGTTGACCACCGCCAACCGCTACCAACTGCGCGGCGGCCAGCTCATCCTGCTGGATGGCAACCGGGTGCTGGCCTCCTTCGTGGCCGCCAAAGCAGACCTGGCCGGCACGACCTGGCTGGTGACCGGCTACAACAACGGTCGCGAAGCCGTCGTCAGTCCGCTGCTGGGCGCCGACATCATCGTCAACATCGACGACGCCAACCTGATTTCGGGCAACGCCGGCTGCAACGACTTCTTCGCTTCGGTGCAGGCAACGAGCAGCGGCGCCATCGAGGTCAGCGGCATCGGCGCCACGCGGCGGCTTTGCACCAACCCGGCCGGCGTGATGGAACAGGAAGCTGAGTTCTTCGCCGCGCTGGAAAGCGCCGCCACCTTCACGGTGGAAGGTGACTTCATCGAGCTGCGCAACGGCGACGACGCCATCGCCGTCCACATGGTGCGCGAGCAGGAGATTTCGCTGCCCGAGCCGGAACCGGGTGTGCCAACTGGCCGCGTCACTGCGCCACAGGGCGTCAATGTGCGCTCCGGGCCGGGCACCAACTTCCCGGTGCTGGGCGTAGCGCCTTTTGGCGCCGAAGGTGAGATCATCGGACGCAGCGCCAACAGCGCGTGGTGGGTCGTGGCAATTCCGTCCGCCCCCGGAGGCAGCGGCTGGGTGTCGGCGGACTTCGTCGCCGCCAGCAACGCTGAGGATGTGCCGGTGATTGCCGCGCCGCCGCCACCGGTGGTGATTGTCCCGACGCCTGCGCCGACGCCGACGCCGCTGCCGCCGCCGCCACCCACGCCCACGCCGCAGATTTCGTTCAGCGCCAATCCCACCACCATCGCCCAGGGCGCATGCTCCACGCTCACCTGGTCGGTGGAAAATGTGCAGGCGGTCTGGGTCTACCCGCAGGGGCAGCCTTATCAGCAGTTCCCGCAGGTGGGGCAAGGGTCACAGCAAGTCTGCCCGCCGACGACCACCACCTATGAGATGCGTGTGCTGCTGCGCGACGGCACGGTGCAGTTCCGCACCGTCACGGTGACTGTGACGCCAGCGGCGCCGCAGAACCCGCTCAGCAACACGGCCTGGCAGGTGACCGGCTACAACAACGGTCAGGGCGCCGTGGTCAGCCCGCTGTCCGGGACGACGCTAACGACCCGGTTCGATGCCAGCCAGGTGAGTGGCAACAGCGGCTGCAACGAATACAGTGGCTCCTACTGGGTGAGCGGCAGCAACATCAGCATCGGCACGCTGGCCGGCGGCATGATGTTCTGCGGTGAGACGGGCGTCATGGATCAGGAAGCGCAGTTCCAGGCCGCGCTGCAGTCGGCCGTCACCTTCCAGTTTGACGGCAACCGGCTGACCCTGCGCCGCGGCGATGGTGCAACCGCGGTCACCTACAGCCGCTTGCAGTAGCAAGGCCGGAAGTCCAGGACGGGCGCCCTTGGGTGACTGGGGGTGCTCGTCCTGCGTGTTCCGTGTTGCCACGTAGCACGCAACACGCAACCATGTCTGGCTCACGCCGGGACAGGGCAAGAGGCGACCCTAAAAAGACAATAGGATAATTTGATGTTCTGCAACAAGACGTCTATGATGGCACGAATTCATTGGTGCGCTGCGCCAGCAAGCTATCGACCACCACAAACAGAGAGATTGTCATGGCAACCAAAACTGCTGCACCGACCGTCGCAGACACTGCATTGAAGGCTTCGTGGGCGCCGCTGGCGATCATCGTGCTGGCGCAGTTGCAGATGGGCATCAACATCAATGCGCTGCCGGTGTCGCTCGGCCCCATCGTCGAAGACTTGAATGCGCCGGCAACCTCCGTGGCGACGGCGCTCGTCCTCTACTCACTCTTCGTGGCCGCCTTTGTCATGCTAGGCGCCAAGATCGGCAAAATGTTCGGCGAGCGGCTGGTCTTTCAGGTGAGCGCGCTGGCCCACGGCGCGGCCATGGCGCTGATGGCGTTTAGCGCCTCCGCCGAACTCATGAACCTGGCCCAGGCCATCGCGGGCGTGGCGGCTGCGGCGCTGGTGCCGACCCTCGTGGTGCTGATCGCCGCCAACTATCGCGACAGCCAGCAGAAGCAGGCGCTGGGCATCCTGGCCGGCATTCCTGCGGTGGCCAGCGGGCTGACCTTTGTGGTCGCCGGCTTCATCGCCACGTTGCTCAACTGGCGCATCTCCTTCGGACTGATCTTTCTCATTTCGTTGGTTGTCTTCTTCCTCAGCTTTCGCATGAAGGCGATTCCACGGCAGAAAGGCATCAGCATCGATTTCGTCGGCGTGGTGCTCTCGGCGTTGGCGATCGCGCTGCTGCTCTTTGGCTTCAACAACCTCAACTCCTGGGGTATCGTGCTGGCCAAACCGGCCGCGCCGATCTCGTTCCTGGGACTCTCGCCGGCGCCGTTCATGCTGGTGCTGGGCGTGGTCTTGGGGCAGGCGTTCTTTGCCTGGTCCGAGCGGCGGGTGGCGCACAACAAGACGCCGCTGCTGGCGCTGGAGGTGCTCGACTCCCGCGAAGAGCGCAACGCAGTCTACGCCTTCCTCGTGGCGGGCGGGCTTGGCTCGGCCATCAGCTTTCTGATTCCGCTCTATATCCAGATCGTGCAGGATCAAACGCCCCTCTTCACATCGATCGCCATCGTGCCCTACGCCATCACCGTGGCCGCCGCGGCGATTCTCTCGGTGCGGCTCTACGGCC
>JAPKMV010000569.1 GCA_026645635.1 Caldilineaceae bacterium | reverse complement strand
GCACCTTCTCCGGTGCAGCGAGGATCAGGCTGTTGCCAGCCATCGCCAACTGGCCGTCCCAGCGGAAGCCGTGGCTGTCTTCGCCCTCGACCGGCGCCTCTTCGCTGTGCGTTTCAGTGGGATGATAGAACCCGATGCTGCCGACACCGGGGATAAGACCACCCCAGTTGCTGATGATCACAAACAGAAAGATGGTGGCCACCCAGGGGAAAAACTTGCCGGCATTCTTGCCTGCAACGCTTTCGGCCAGCCCGTACAGCGCCTCGATCAGACCTTCCATCACATTCTGCAGCCCGCCTGGAATCTCCTTGAGCGAGAAGCGCGTGATGATCGCCAGCAAGATCAAGAAGATGTCGACGATGATGGTCATCAATACGGAGTTGGTGAACCAATCGGGGCCAGTGGAGAAGATCGGCTCGCCGGAAAGCGCAACATGGGGCGGCGGCACCTGGAAGGTCAGTGCGAATACAACGCTGGCAATCAGCAGAACGACAATGATGATCGACCAGACTTTGCGCTTATTGGTGCCCCAGGCAAGGTTCTTGATGGTCTCAATTATCTTGTTCAACATGGCGCTAACTGCTCCTTTGGCTCAGGTGAGTCGCATAACGACTCGGTCTGAAGATTTAGGCACTGGCGTCCGGCTGCATTTCGCCGGGTTTTCTGTCGTCTTCTCTCACCCCATTCCCGGCTACCGGTTCCGGGGCGACGGTTTCAATCAGCTTGTCAAATTCTGCCAAAATCGAACGTGTCACGAGCACCGTTGCCAGCGGAATGCAGATCAGGCTGATGCTCATTGTTATCAACGGCAACGTGGCCAGCATCAAGTCGAGGCCAATCGCCAACGCCACCGGCAAGAACAGCGACAACAACAGTTGCCAGGCTGGGATGCTCCAATCGATGCGGGTGACTGGCGGAAAATCCTTGGCATCATCCACAACCGTCATCACAATTCCCCTATCTGGCAGTGTGGCGATTATAGCCTCTGCATTTTCGTTCGCGCAAATTTTCACATGCTTTTGGACATAATTGCTGTATTGATTCAATCAATCCGATCAAGCTGTTGGAAGCCGTACAGCGCCCAATCCACGCCTGTCTATGCGGCTGCATTGCGCCGCCCCTGCTGCCATTCAAGCCACAGGCAGATGATCAAGGCAAGCTCGGCGGCCTTGTCGATGTAGGCCAGCGTGCTGCGCGCGCCGATGAACAGCCAGGCGAAAAACGTGATCGCCGTGTAGGCGATCAACACCCACCGCACCCCATGCCGATACGGTGCAACAGCGCCAATCGGCAGATAAAGCAGGCCGAGCAGCCCCAGATACCCGATCCCATTCAAAACGAAAATCAGATCCGGGGGCGACATCACCACAACGCCGATCCAGAGATGGACGCCGGCAGTGAACACCGTTAGAATCACGATCACCCACTGCAAGGCGCCAAACTTGCTCGCCGTTGTCACGATGCACCTCCTGGGAAGCTATTCGTACAGCATTGAATGGTGATACTCTACATCACCTTGCCGGGGATGGCAACAGTTGTATTTTGCACCCGGTTCAGCTAGACTCAAAGCAGCGAGGATGCAATCAGACTTATGGCCATAACATCAGAATTGAGCGTGACCCCATCGACCAGCCAGCCGGACAGACGCGCCAGCCAGCCCGCCGCCGAACTCTGGCGCGGAACCTGGGTGATCTTCCGCAAGCACATGCACAAGTTTCTCCGCAACGGCACGGAACTGGGCGGCACGCTGGCCGCGCCGCTGCTCCTCGCCGTGACCTTTGGCGCGGGCATGAACCAGATCGTCGATGCCAGTGCACTGGGCGGCGCCGACTACCTCACCTTCATCACGCCCGGCATCCTGGCCTTCACCGCGCTCAGCGGCGCCATCAACGCCGGCATGACTTCCCTGGAAGAGAAAATCCGCGCCTATCTGAAAGAGTATCTTGTGGCGCCCATCCCGCGCACCAGCATTCTCCTCGCCTCGGCCCTCAGCGGCGCGGTCAAGACCGTCGTTCAGAGCCTGCTGATCCTGGCCATCGCCGTGATTTTCGGGGCCAGCCTGAGCACCGATGTCGCCGGTGTGCTGGTGGCGACGGTGAGCCTGCTGCTCTTTGTCGTCGCGTTCGTCGGTTTTGCCAACGGCATGGCGCTGCGCAGCAAGTCCATCGGCGGCTATCATACGCTGCTCTTTCTGCTTAACCTGCCGCTCCTCTTTCTCAGTAGCGCGCTCTACCCGCTGGACGCCATGCCGGTGTGGATGCGCGTCGTCGCTTACCTCAACCCAACGACCTATGTGGTCGAAGGGCTGCGTCACGGCCTCTACGCCAACGGCAGCCTGCCCGTCTGGCTGATCTTTGCCGTCCTTGGCGCCTACGCTGTGCTGCTGAACTGGTTCGGCCTGCGCAGCTTCCGTCGCGTGGTTGGATGAATCAGCCATGAATGAGCATCCGCCGCGTGAATACATCAAGCTCGACCAGTTCCTGAAACTGGCCGATGTCGTCAGCACGGGCGGCCAGGCCAAGTACATGATTCTGGACGGCCAGGTCAAGGTGAACGGCGTGGTGGAAACGCGCCGCGGGCGCAAGCTCTACGACGGCGACCGCGTCGAGGTGGACGGCGAAGAGATGGTCGTCATGGTCACCGAGGACTGACCGGCAAGTTGATCTGCGCCAAGCCACCCGCTGCATTCGATTTTTGTCCCCGCCCCGTTTATAATCGCGGGTTATGAACCTAGACCATATTCGCAACTTTTCGATCATCGCCCACATCGACCACGGCAAGAGCACCCTGGCCGACCGCCTGATGCAGATCACGCAGACCGTCACCGAGCGGGAGATGCGCGAGCAACTCCTCGATTCCATGGATTTGGAGCGGGAGAAAGGCGTCACGATCAAGGCCAGCGCCGTGCGCATGATTTATCGCCACGCGGGCGAGGAATACGAGATCAACCTGATCGACACGCCCGGCCACGTGGACTTCAGCTACGAGGTGCACCGCGCGCTGCAAGCCTGTGAAGGCGCGGTGCTCGTCGTGGACGCCACCCAGGGCATCCAGGCGCAGACGATGGCGCATCTCTTTGCCGCGCTCGACAACGATCTCACCATCGTGCCGGTGATCAACAAGATCGACATGGTCTCGGCCATGCCCGACGATGTGGCCGAGGAGATCGAGGGGCTGCTGGGCATACCCGCGGAGGACATCTCCCGCATCAGCGCCAAGGCCGGTCTGAACGTGGAAGATGTGCTCACCCACGTCATCGCGCAGGTGCCGCCGCCCCAGGGGGACCGTTCTGCGCCGCTGCGCGCGTTGGTCTTCGACTGTCACTATGACACCTACAAAGGTGTGATCGCCTACGTGCGCATCGTGGACGGCGCCATCAGTGGGACGCCACAACTGCTCGCCATGAACAGCCG
>JAPKMV010000568.1 GCA_026645635.1 Caldilineaceae bacterium | reverse complement strand
TGGTTTGGCTTGCCTCGTCCACCCAGCCGACCAGGTAGAGCGGGGCGCAGCTTGTGCTCTCCCACAATCCCTCCAGCGCGGCCAGTTTGGAGGGCTGATGCTCGGTGACGGCGACCGCCTGCTCCGGGCCGAAATAGAGCGCCTGTGTGAAGCTGAGCACGACGAAGATCGGCAGGGCAACGCGCATGGCCGACTTGGCCAGTTCCGTGTGCCGGTCGCGCAGGAGATAGTACGCACTCACGCTCAACACCAGCGAGAGGCCCACCATCCAACTGGCGACGAAGGTGTGCATGATGCGCGCCATGAACGACGGTGTCGCCAACACCTCGCTGAAGTTGGTCATAAAGGCCATCGGGCCGGTCGCAGTCTCCTGGATGGTGTAGCCCACCGGCGTCTGCATCCAGGAGTTGGCCATGACGATCCAGATGGCGGAGAAATGGGCGCCGAGGGCCACCAGTCCCGTCGCCAGCAGCCAGAGCCGCGGCCCCAGCCGGGTGCCGCCAAAGAGCATCAGCCCCAGGAAGCCGCCCTCCAGAAAGAAGGCAAAGATGCCCTCGGCGGCCAGCAGGCTGCCAAAGATGTTGCCGACAAAGCGCGAGTAGACCGACCAGTTGGTGCCGAACTCGAACTCCTGGACGATGCCGGTGGCCACACCCAGGGCAAAGACCAGACCGTAGATTTTCACCCAGAAAAAGGAAAGCTGGCGCCATTTGGGGTCGCGGGTGCGGAGATAGAGCACGCCGATCACGACCAGAAAGAGACCCAGCCCGATGGACAGCGGCGGGAAGATAAAGTGAAAGCTGGCAGTCAGGGCAAACTGGACGCGCGACAGAAAATCAGGACTCATGGGCAACTCCCTTGCTTGCCTGGCGTGGGGTGGTCAGGCGGCGACAACAATGCGCTGCCAGTGTAGCCGCGCCAAGTTCGCAGGCTGTTCACAGCATGTGCGCGGGCGACTACTCTTCCTGGCCAGGGCGCGCCGGCTGCCAGGGCCAGCGCCCCTCGATTTCCACCACCAGCGACCAGCCCAGAAAGGTGCGGATCACGACGAGCAGACCGAGGATGGCGACGTTCTCAAAGCTCGGTTCCAGGGCGACAGTGCGGATCACGTCGGCGGCAACGAGAATCTCCAGCCCAACCAGCAGCGCCTTGCCCAGCGTCACGCGGTACGCGCGATAGGCTTCGCCGGAGGCATGGCGCAGAAAGCGCGTCGCCAGATACTGCAGGCTGGCGATGATGATTGCCGTGAAGACAATCGCAATCGCCAGCAGCTCGATTGCGGTTGTCATCCACTCGACGATTGTCTTCCATTCGGTCATGCGGCTTGCCTCCAGCGAAAGGCGCTGCTGCGGTCAGCAGGCCGGACAAGTGTGATGTGGCTTACGTTGTTCTCCATTATCGGCAAGAATCGACCCCGGCGCAAACGTGAACCTTGCCCCGCGGCCACCCAAAAAACTGATTGACAATCCACCGCTTCTCCGTTATAGTATTCACGGATTCTGAAATCCATTCCACGATAATGAACAACAGAGCGTGGTCGGTGGACAGGCAATGAACGACGCTGGCAAGCATTCCGGGCCATTCACCCAATTGATCAGCTATATCGCCCACGCGGCGCCGGCCACGCGACGACCGGCGCGCGGGGACGAACCCTTTCTGCGCCCGGAGATCGGCTTCACGCCGCGCTGGTACGCCGACGCCCTGCCGGGGCTTGACTTTGGCGAGCGCTGGCACACCGACCCGGCCTACCGCGCCGACAGCGTGATCGACATGGCCAAAGCAACCCGGCGACGTTTCGGCAAGCGCGCTCACATCGGCGCCCTGCAAGACCCGGAGCAGCCCACCGACTTCATCACCGGCGTCTTTGGCGCACTGATCGTGCCGGCGCTCTACGGCGCGCCCATCTGGTGGCAGGCGCGGGATTGGCCCTGGACCGAGCATGGCCAGCACCTCAACGACGCGCAGGTCGATGCGCTGGAGCCGCCGGACCTGGACAACAACGCCTTCTGGCAGGCGTTCATGGAGCAGGTGGCCTGGATTGCGCGGCACACGCCGCGGCTGGATGGTTTCGTCAACTGGCAGAGCGTGATCAACAGCGGCTATCGGCTGCGCGGGGAGGCAATCTTCACCGACATGGTGGAGAACCCGGCGCGCGTCCAGCAACTGTTTGCCTGCCTGGCTGCAACCATGATCGACGGTGCGCGGCGGCTCTACGCGGTGCAGGCCACCCATGGCGTGCAGCTCAACCATTTCACCGTGAGCAACTGCCTGGTCAACATGCTCTCGCCCAGTTTCTACGCCCGTTTCGTGCTGCCCTATGACCATATGTTGGCGGAAGAATTCGCCGTTCTGGGCATTCACAACTGCGCATGGAACGCCGACCCATACGTACCGCACTACGCTTCGATTCCCAATGTCGCGTATGTGGACATGGGGTTGGATTCCAACCTGGCGGCGGCCAAGACGGCGCTGCCCGAGGCCCGGCGCGCGCTGATGTACACGCCGATGGACGTGGCCAACAAGTCCTCGACACAGATCCGCGCCGACCTGGAGCGCATCGCCCGCGACTACGGCCCCTGCGACCTGGTCTGCGCCGATATCGACATCGACGCGCCGGACAGCCGGGTGCTGGAGATTGTGGATCTTTGTGAAGAGATTTCCGAGCGATACAGCAGCCAATCTCCAATCTCCTAATCTCTCAATCCCCTAATCTCTGATTCAAAGACGAGATTGAGAGATTGAGAGATTATGAGATTGAGAGATTTCTGATTGGACTTCGCAAGCAGGAACTCATTGTGATCAACTCAGTGCGCAAGGCAATTCGTATCCTGGAGATTTTCTCGGCCAGCGAGCCGCGATTGACGCTGGGCGAGATCAGCCGGCGGCTGGCTATGCCCAAAAGCACCGCGCACAATTTCCTCAACACGCTGATGATCGATGGTTATGTCGAGCAACTCGAAGACGAACACTACGCGCTGGGTACGGCGGCCCTGGCGCTGACGCAACATATCCGCGTCAACGTGGAGGTGCGCGACCCAGCCGCGCCCTTCCTGCGCCAACTCGCCGACGCCACCGATGAATCTGTCTACCTGACCGTCAAGGATGGCGACTACGCGCTCTACATCTACGCCGTGGAGTCGCCGCGGCGGCTGCTGGCGCGCACCGCGGTGGGCGACCGCGCCCATCTCCACGCCACATCGGTGGGCAAGGCGATCCTGGCCGGTCTGGACGACGGCGAGGTGCTGGCCATTGCCGCGCGCACGGGGTTGCCCGCCTACACGCCGGCCACGGTAACGACGCCGTCCGCCCTCCTCGCCGCGCTGCAGACGATCCGCACCCGCGGCTACGCCACCGACTGCGAAGAACACGAACAGGGGACGTTCTGCATCGGGGCGCCGGTGCTGGGCGGGCGCGGGCGG